>NZ_JAMYPB010000038.1:0-62153 GCF_040320135.1 Mesorhizobium sp. M0772
TTGGCTTTGGGCTCTCAAACCATCAAATGGGGGGCCTGTTGGGCGTGGGGGGCGGGCGGTCTGTCGCCCCCAAAGCCCCGCGGGCCGGGCGGCGGCGGCGCTTCTAGAAAGATCGAAGTAGGCACTCGCTTGCGCTCTGCCCGCTGACACCTTGTGGTTCCTCCTGCGGGTCCAGCGGACCACCATGGGTGTCGCCAGTTCTGGTGGTCACGCGCCTCCATTTGCGATCTCGTGTCAGTGAGTGCACCGCAGCACCCTCTCTGCTAGCCTGAAAAAGCCATGGGGGTTGGTGGATGTGGCGCAAGCCCGTTGAAATGACGTAGGATTTGCTACTTAAGCCGATCCGAACCATTTCCCGAGACCACACCCACCATGAACGATCTTGCGCTGCCGCTGAGCGGTTTGTCATCAGTCGGCGGCAAGTCCGTCGTCGCCGGTTTCGACGGCGGCATGCTGTCGTCCAACAGCGGCGTTTGGCCTAGGCCGAGATGGAAAAGCGGTTGCGGGTGGCCGAGCGTCTGGCGCGTTGCATCGACGATCCGCGCTGCCCGGACCAGGTCGTCCACAGCCTGGCGGACATGATCGGCTTTCGCATGAAGATGATCGCCGCCGGCTACGAGGACGGCAACGACGCCAACCGGCTGCGCCGCGATCCGGTCTTCAAGACGGCCCAGGATGCGCTGCCGTCGGGTCGGGATCTGGCGTCGCAATCGACGCTGTGCCGGCTGGAGAACCTACCCGGGGTGCGGGAGCTGGTCGCGATGGGACGGGCGATGGTCGATCTCTATTGCGCCTCGTTCCGGCAAGTGCCGAAGCGGATCGTACTCGACATTGACGACACCTTCGACGCTGTGCACGGAGGCCAACAGCTTCGCCTGTTCAATGCCCACCATGACAAGTACGGCTTCCAGCCGATCGTCGTATTCGATGGTGCGGGACGGTTCGTCAGCGCGATCCTCCGACCGGCCAAGCGGCCGAGTGGGGCTGAGATCCGCCCCCACCTGCGCCGTCTGGTGCGGGCGATCCAGATCAACTGGCCGAACATTCGAATCCTGCTCCGCGGCGATAGCCATTATTGCAACCCGCAGGTCATCGACTGGTGCCGCGCCAACGATGTCGACTTCATCTTTGGCCTCGCGCCCACCACGACCCTGCGCAAGCATGTCGCGGATCTGGAGGCCAGCACGACCGCGCGCTTCGAAGCGTCGGCCAAGACAGGCAAGGTCCGCAGGTTCAAGAAGTTCGTTGACGGCGCCGCTAGTTGGAGCCGCGTCGAGCGCATCATCGCGCGGGTCGAGGTCGGCGCCCACGGTGGCGATATCCGCTTCGTCGTCACCAACGTTGCCGGTGGGAAGGCGAAGGCGCTCTACGAGGATGTCTACTGCCGGCGCGGCGCGGCCGAGAACCACATCAAGTCGTGGAAGGCGCATCTTGCCGCCGACCGCACATCCTGCACCAGAGCGACGGCCAACCAGTTCCGGCTATTCCTGCATGCCGGTGCTTACTGGTTGATGTGGGGCTTGCGCGCCGCGATGCCGAGGCTCTCGAGCTTTGCCGTCGCCCAATTCGACACGCTGCGATTGCGCCTCATCAAAATCGCTGCGCGGGTGGTCGAGATGAAATCGCAAATCCGCCTGCACCTGCCGACATTCTGCCCCGGCCAGCGTATTCTGCGCATCGTCCCGATCGCATCCCCCAACTCGCGACATAAAGATGGGGCGCAGACGCCCCGAACCGAACCGCCGACCGGAACCTGCGAACCCCCGCCTGCCATCACGCCGGAGCAATCCCGGCGCATGACGAGGCGCGTGGAAAAGCACCGCAACGGCGACCACAGCGTCGCTTCAGGCCGTCAAAGCTTATCGCCGTGCATCAAGGCGGCTAGATGGCAACGAGGCTTATGCCGCCCGAGCATCGCAGCTAAGTATGCATGAGGGGTCGTCCCTTCAAAATACTTGATACATTTGCGCTTGCGTAGCTCCTTGCATGCGCTCGATGCCAGGAGGAGACCTCTGTTCTAAACGCTCGCATCGATGCAACGCCGTTGACACCACCATCGCGGCGACCGCTTTGCCGCGGCCGCCGCAGCCCTTTTCGAGCATGACGATCATGCCGGCGCCATCGCAGTGATGCACTTGCAAATTCAGAGATGCATTCTGGCCAAATGCTAGGTGCCCAGCATATGTCCGGCGTCCCGCAACGCCGCTACGAAGAGACGGGCATTGCCGCTGGCATCCATCTTGGCCTGCATCGACAGGGGCATCCTGTGCCAGCTCTCCAAGGCCGCAATGTAATGTGAGAACATACCGTTAACGATGCAATAGTGGGTAACTAGGCCGTGTCCGTCTAACGCCAGCACGCCGAACTGGCCGCCGTGATATCGGATGGCTGCGACCCGCTGGACCTGCGCGTCACCGTCGATCCGCACGTCGAAAAGCAGGCTGCCGCGGCTCCTGGTGGCTATCTCGGCGGCTTTTTCAGCGAAGCTCAACGAGAGCGAGCGGACGCTTTCGACTGCCATCTGTAAAACCATCAAGTTCAGTTCATCCACTGCCATAAGGTACCTGTGCGCAAGACATGGGTGATTGCAATCGACCACACCGCTTGTTCACAGATGTCGGCTCACGACCGGTTATTCAGGGTTCGCCGGTCATCCATCGAGGGCGCGCTCATCAAAATGATCCTGAAGTGGAATGCGCTGCATCTACGAAACGCGAGGAGCAGGCCAGCCAAAGCTGTCGCGACAATTGACCTCATAATCCATCCCGATATCTGGATTTCGGCATCGCTGAACATCCCTGGTAAGTGAGCTGTTTGCGGCAAGCCCATCTCGGCTTTCTACCCCGAAACCGTTGCAATGGCGTCGCTCGGCGCTCGGGACCGCCAGGCTCTGCTCGTCGAGAACTTTGTCCCCGAGAAGCGTTCGACTTTGAGCATTCCGCTGAAGGGTGACGTCTCGCCAGTCCGTGTCCTTGCAGCTCACCGCGAGGGCTTTTTGCGCATCGCACGCAAGCGCACGAACTGGTCTCCGTTCACTTCACAAAATGGTTTTCCTGAAGTACTGGAGCGCAGAGAAATCTCCGGTCGCAGCCTACCCGGTTAAAACAAGGACCCAACGATGAAGACTCTCGTCGTCTGCTCCGGCGGATTGGATTCCGTTACTCTTGCCCACAAGGTGGCAGCGGAGCACCAGCTTACCGGCCTGCTATCGTTCGATTACGGCCAACGGCATAGGAAGGAATTGGGCTTCGCCACCCTCTGCGCGGAGCGCCTGAGTGTCCCGCAGCGAATCATCGATATCCACGAGATCGGCGGCGGCCTTTCCGGCTCCGCGCTGACCGACAATGTGGACGTGCCCGACGGGCACTATGCCGAAGACACTATGAAGATAACGGTGGTGCCCAACCGGAACGCCATCATGTTGGCCATTGCCTTCGGCCTCGCCGCAGCGCAAGACGCTGACGCAGTGGCGACGGCCGTGCATGGTGGGGATCACGTTGTCTATCCCGATTGCCGTCCGGCCTTCATCGACGCTTTCCAGATGATGCAGGACCACGCGCTCGACGGCTACGCGCAGATTCGCCTTTATGCACCCTATGTGAACCTGACGAAGGCGGACATTGTTACGGATGGAGCCACATACGGCACGCCGTTTGCGCAGACCTGGTCCTGTTACAAGGGCGCCGAGCGTCATTGCGGGAGGTGCGGGACCTGCGTCGAGCGGCGTGAGGCGTTTCACATCGCTGGGCACCCGGACCCAACCGAGTATGAGGACTCCGACTTCTGGCTCGGAGCGCTGCGAAGGACCACCGCGTAATGTTCCGCATCACCAAGGAATTCCACTTCTCAGCCTCGCATCAGCTCACCTCATTGCCACCCGATCACCAATGCGCGCGCCTGCACGGACATAACTACATCGTCGAAGTGGAGCTTTCAGCGGATGGACTGGACGATCACGGCTTCGTGCGCGACTACCACGACTTGGCGCCATTCAAACGCTACATCGACGAGAGCTTCGACCACCGGCATCTCAACGACGTGCTGGGACACGAGCAAGTCACGGCGGAATATCTGGCCAGACATTTCTACGACTGGTGCAAGGCACGCCTGAGCGAAACCGCGGCCGTGCGGGTGAGCGAAACGCCGAAAACCTGGGCGGAATACCGGCCATGACGAATACTCATCCCGCAATCCGCGTTAGCGAGATTTTCGGGCCGACGATCCAGGGCGAGGGCGTGCTCATAGGTTTGCCGACGATCTTCGTCAGAACCGGCGGGTGTGACTATCGCTGTTCCTGGTGCGACAGCCTCCATGCTGTGGACAATCAATTCCGCCATGAATGGGAGATGATGTCCGTTGGCGCGGTGTGGAAAAATGTGCTTGCCCTTTCCGGTGGCCGCCCGCTGATGGTGTCGCTATCAGGCGGCAATCCGGCCATCCAGCCGCTCGGCGCGCTCATCGACCGGGGCCATGGTGACGGTTACCGTTTTGCGCTGGAAACCCAAGGGTCGCTTGCCAGGGACTGGTTTGCGCAGCTTGACGTGCTGATCCTCAGCCCAAAGCCGCCGTCAAGCCAAATGACGACAGATTGGGCCGCTGTCGAGGCGTGCCTCCAGGCGGCACAAGGCAAGCCCCAAGTCGTGCTCAAGCTCATTGTTTTCGACGAAAGGGACTACACCTACGCGAAAGACGCCGCTGCGCAATTTCCGCAACTTCCGATCTATCTGCAGCCCGGCAATCACACGCCGCCACACCCCACAAATGATGACGCGCCTGTCGACCTTGACGGAATATTGAAGCGCATGGAGTGGCTGGTTGACAGCGTGACCCGCGACAGATGGTTCGAGGCCCGCGTGCTACCGCAGCTGCACGTTGTGCTCTGGGGTAACAAGAGAGCCGTCTAGCCCAGGCCCTTTCCACTGGAACTGCGCCGGCAGAATTCGGGTGAACGGGTGGTTCAGGTCGAAGGGAGCTGTCGCCGACAACCATGATCCGACAGGCAGGGCTCGAGCGGACGATATCGTCGCTGCGCCAAGACGCGTCTGGTCCGCTCAGAATCTTGTCTCGATAGACGGTCGCCGATCAACAAACGTACCGCGGTCCATGATCGACTGAGAGGCATGACCATTCCTCTGAGTGCTCAGACTGCCGCCGAGTGCCTGGCCGTTCCAGCTTCGAAATATTTGTCGAACCTGGCCGCGATGCTTCGGACGAAAGGGCGACTTTCAGCCGGCACAACGAATCTGTCGCCATCAAGTTCAAGCAATCGAACCGGATCGTGGAGGGCCATGGAACTTGACTGAAGGAGGAGCCTCTGGCCGGCCTCGCCGAAGCGTTCCACCAGATCGATGGCCGAGAAGGCGAAGTCGCACATCAAACGTTCGATGATCCAGCCGCGAACGCGGTCGTCGTTGGAAAGTGCGATACCCCGAACAGCGGCCAGCCCGCCGTCATCCACCGTGCATCGATATTCGCTGGTCGAAAGCATGTTCTGCGCATAGCCCTGCCGAAACTGGCTGATGGACGATGGGCCTAACCCAATCAAGGTTTCGCAACAATCGTCGGTGTAACCCTGAAAGTTCCGGTGCAGTGTTCCGGCGCGGGCGGCAAGGGCCAGGGCATCGCCGGGTTTGGCGAAATGGTCGAGGCCGATTGCTTCGTACCCTTGGTCCACGATCGCCCGCGCCGCCAGTTGCGATTGAGCAAATCTCTCCGCGGGACCGGGCAGCCATGCCTCGTCGATCATCGTCTGGTGTTTCTTGAACCACGGCACATGGGCGTAGCCAAAAAGCGCTATCCTGTCCGGCTCCAGGGTCAGTGCCTGCGCGACCGTTGAGGAAACGCTCGCCCTGGTTTGGTGCGGCAGGCCGTAGAGCAGGTCTAGATTGACGGATTCGACGCCGCGCGAACGAACACCGTCGACTACCGCTTTGGTCTGCAAAAAGCTCTGCTCGCGGTTGATTGCCTTCTGAACCTTCGGATCGAAGTCCTGGACGCCGAGGCTCGCACGGGTCATGCCGATTTCGGCAAGCGCATCGAGGCGGGCATCGTCCATATCGTTGGGTTCGATTTCAACGCTGATCGTGGCGCCGGGAAGAAAGCCGAAGCTGTTGCGCAGGGCGGTTCCCAGCGCCACCATATCTTCGGGTTTGAGCATGGTCGGCGAACCGCCACCGAAATGGACGGCACGGACGCGACCCTTGCCTGCGACAAGACTGGCGACGGTGGCGATCTCGGCATGCAGTGAGCGCAGATATGTGGTCACCGGTTCGTAATGGCGTGTCTGCTTGGTATGGCAGGCACAGAACCAGCAAAGCTTGTCGCAGTATGGGATGTGCAGATAGAGCGAGATTTCGTCGCCCTCGTCGAGCCGCTGTAGCCAGCCACGACAAACGGTAGCGTCAACGCTTGCATTGAAATGCGGCGCGGTCGGGTAGCTCGTGTAGCGCGGGACGTTCTCGCCAAATCTGGCAACTAGCTTTTGTCGCATGTCGTGGTCCACCGTGTTTGCGTCGCCCGAACTGTGGATGCTTGGATGAGCCTAAGCCCTGATTTCGATCAACCTTCAGCACGGACAAACTGCCGCAAGGATTTTTCTACCGTGGATGCTATCCTGCCCGCACGGACCGTTAGAGCGATCGAATGACATTACGGCAGGATATTCACAGTTCCGGCATCCCCGTTCTTTGCCTGTCTTGCGAGGCACGGCGCCGCGGTGTCTGTGGCGCGCTAGAGCCAGACCATTTGGCTCAGCTCGCCAAGACGTCGTCGCGGCACAATATCGAGCCGGGGGTCGAACTGATCGGCGACGCCGAGGCGGTCGACTGTTATTCGAACGTGCTTTCAGGCGTGGTGAAGCTCACGAAGAGCCTGTCAGATGGACGCCAACAGATTGTCGGCCTGCAGTTCGCCCCGGATTTTCTGGGTCGGCCCTTCAAGATGAAAAGTGCGATCAATGCGGAAGCGGCAACAGCTGTCTCGCTATGCTCGTTTCCCAGAGCGGCCATCGAACGGATGATGAAGCAGTCACCCGAATTTGTGCATCGCCTGCTCAAGCAGGCGCTGAACGAACTTGACGAGGCACGCGAATGGATGGTGACTCTGGGGCGCAAGACCGCACCAGAGAAGGTGGCGAGCTTTCTCCTCATGATTGCCCGGAACATCGACTCCAATGTTGACCCGACGGCTAGCTCGACGTGCTTCGAGCTGCCGATGACGCGTGCCGACATTTCTGATTTCCTTGGAATCACAAACGAGACCGTGAGCCGTCAGCTGACCAGCCTGAGAATGGACGGCGTGATTCGGATCGAGAACAACCGCCGCGTCACCGTGGACAGCATGAGCCGGCTGGAACGGCGCTGCGGCGGCCGAGGCGCTACAGCCGTTTGAATGACGCAGAAGCTGCATGGCCCCCGTCACTTACTTCATTCGGGGCAGGGCATGCTCGCGTTGGGCTCAGAAGAAGTCGCGTAGCGACAGCCCGTTCTCCATCCGATCGTATGCGCCAGTTGCCTTTCGGCTCGTCGGCGAAGCATCCACACTTGGCCGAAGTCAATACGCCTCATCCGCAGGGGAAAATCGCCGTCTCCCCAAGCCATGAATGTCACGACGGCAGCGTAACGCTGGCGCTGGCTGTTCCAAGGCATTGAACGCGGGTTCGGTAAGGCGTCGACGTGCTTTCCAGCGTCGCAGAAGGTGCGCTCCCCCACACGCCCGCGGTCGCCTCCGCACCCGGGGCCCGACCGGGGACGCCAGGCCCCATCCATAAACGGGCGGCCGGTGGTGCGCTTCCACATTCGATCGTCGCAGTCTGATCGCACCGAACTCGATGCTGCTCGAGCAAAATGGTGCGGCTCTGACATGGATCAGGGCGAGCAGGCGACGGCTGCGCAATAAGGCACCGCGGTTTGGCATCCGCCGAAATTGGAAATCGGGGCTTGCGATGAAATTCGGCAAAGAAATCGTGCTTCTAAGCCTGTTCGCATTCGCGGCTTTGGTGGCGGCTGGCGCTGGGGTGGATGAACCCTTTCGCCAGCATATGTGGGTCTTGTTCTTCGCCTTGGCTGGCTTCACTGCGATCCTACTGCGTAACACTGAGTTCAAGCCTGCCGCTCCGATCGACCCGTCCGCCTACATGGATGGTCCAATCCGCTACGGCGCCATCGCCACCATGTTCTGGGGTGTGGTTGGCATGCTGGTCGGGGTGGTCATCGCGCTGCAGCTTGCCTATCCCGATCTCAACATCCAGCCCTGGTTCAACTTCGGCCGCTTGCGGCCTCTGCACACCTCGGGCGTCGCCTTCGCCTTCGGCGGCAACGCGTTGCTTTGCACGTCTCTCTATGTCGTCCAACGCACATGCCGCGCCCGGCTGTTCGGTGGCGATCTCGCCTGGTTCGTGTTCTGGGGCTACCAGCTCTTCATCGTCATGGCCGCGACAGGTTATCTGCTCGGCATCACCGAGAGCCGCGAATATGCGGAACCCGAATGGTATGTCGACATCTGGCTGACCATCGTCTGGGTCGGCTACCTGATCCTGTTTCTGGGCACCATCCTGAAGCGCAAGGAACCGCACATCTACGTCGCCAACTGGTTCTACCTTTCCTTCATCGTGACCATCGCGATGCTGCATGTGATCAACAACCTGTCGATGCCGGCCTCCTTTCTCGGCTCCAAGAGCTATTCCGCATTTTCCGGAGTCCAGGACGCCCTGACGCAGTGGTGGTACGGCCACAATGCCGTCGGGTTCTTCCTCACCGCCGGCTTCCTCGGCATGATGTATTATTTCGTGCCCAAGCAGGCAAACCGGCCGGTCTATTCCTACCGTCTGTCGATCGTCCATTTCTGGGCAATCATCTTTCTCTACATCTGGGCTGGGCCCCATCATCTGCACTACACGGCCTTGCCCGACTGGGCGCAGACGCTTGGCATGGTGTTCTCGATCATGCTGTGGATGCCGTCATGGGGCGGCATGATCAACGGCCTGATGACGCTGTCGGGCGCCTGGGACAAGCTGCGCACTGACCCGATCATCCGCATGATGGTGATGGCCATCGCCTTCTACGGCATGTCCACCTTCGAGGGCCCGATGATGTCGATCAAGACGGTCAATTCTCTGTCGCACTATACCGACTGGACCATTGGCCACGTTCACTCCGGTGCGCTCGGCTGGGTCGGCATGATCTCGTTTGGCGCAATCTACTTTATGGTGCCGAAGCTGTGGAACCGTGAACGGCTCTACTCGCTTCGCCTCGTTACCTGGCACTTCTGGCTGGCGACGCTTGGCATCGTTGTCTACGCCGCTGTCATGTGGGTGTCCGGCATCATGCAGGGCCTGATGTGGCGCGAATACGACGAGCAGGGCTTCCTGGTCTACTCCTTCGCCGAAACTGTGGCCGCTATGCACCCTTATTACATCATGCGCGCCATCGGTGGGGCCATGTACCTCTCCGGCACCCTGATCATGGCCTGGAACATCGCCATGACCATCCTCGGCTACCGGCGCGAGCAGGATCCGATGCCGCGCTCCACCCCCGCCCTCCAGCTTGCGCGATGATGAGACAGAAAATGAGGTTGATGAACAGACACGCGGTCATCGAGAAGAACGCTACACTTCTCCTCCTCGGGTCGCTGCTGGTCGTGACAATCGGCGGCATCGTCGAGATCGCGCCGCTCTTCTATCTCGATAATACGATCGAGAAGGTGGAAGGCATGCGCCCCTACTCGCCGCTCGAACTTGCCGGGCGAAACATCTATGTCCGCGAGGGCTGCTACCTCTGCCACAGCCAGATGATCAGGCCGTTCCGTGACGAGGTCGAGCGCTACGGCCACTACAGCCTGGCGGCCGAGTCGATATACGACCACCCCTTCCAGTGGGGATCGAAGCGCACCGGACCGGATCTCGCCCGCGTTGGCGACCGGTATTCCAACCTGTGGCACGTGGATCACCTGACAGATCCACGGTCCGTGGTGCCGGAATCGATCATGCCGAGCTATGCCTTCCTGAAGGACAAGCCGATCGCGGTGAAGGACTTCTCGACGCATCTGGTCGCCAACAGGCGCGTCGGCGTCCCTTACTCCGACGACATGATCGCCAACGCCAATGCCGATTTGATGGCGCAGGCTGATCCCAACGCTGACACATCCGGCCTCGAGGCCCGCTACCCCAAGGCCAAGATCGGCGACTTCGACGGCTACCCGCAGCAAGTCACCGAAATGGACGCGCTGGTTTCTTATCTCCAGATGCTGGGCACGCTGGTCGATTTCAAGAACTACGATGAGACCGCCGGCTACCGCTGAGGACAATGGCCATGACGTACAATTTCATGCGGGAGTTTGCCGACAGCTGGGGCCTACTTGCCATGGCTCTTTTCTTCATCGGATCCGTTGCCTTTGCAGTTCGTCCCGGAAGCCGCAGGCAAGCCGGCGAAGCAGCTCAAATTCCTCTGAAGGAGGACTGATCATGAGCAGCGATCACATCGACGAGGTTTCCGGCATCTCAACCACCGGTCATGAGTGGGACGGCATCCGGGAGCTCAACAACCCGCTTCCGCGCTGGTGGATCTGGACGTTCTACATCACCATAGTCTGGGCGATCGGCTACACCATCGCCTATCCGGCATGGCCTCTGCTGCACACGGCAACCAAGGGGGTGCTCGGCTACTCCAGCCGCAACGATGTCGGGAACGATTTGTCCGCGGCTGAAGCGGCCAAGGGCAAATATGTCGCCGCGATAGAAGCGAAAAGTGTTTCGGAGATCGCGGCGGACGACACGCTGCGCAAATTCGCCGTCGCCGCCGGCGGTGCCGCGTTCAAGCTCAATTGCGTGCAGTGCCATGGTTCCGGCGCCCAGGGCTCCAAGGGCTTCCCCAACCTTAACGACGACGACTGGCTGTGGGGCGGCAAGGCGGACCAGATCCAGCAGACGATCACCCATGGCATTCGCTTCGCCACCGATCCGGATACGCGCCTGTCGGAAATGCCCGCCTTTGCCGACATCATCACCGCCGACCAGATCAAACAGGTCAGCGCCTACGTCGCCAGTCTGTCGGGGGCCGTCGTCAATCAAGCATTGGTCGCGCCGGGCGCAGAGGTCTTTGCCGAAAACTGCGTGGCCTGTCATGGCGACAATGCAAAAGGCAACAAGGAACTCGGCGCTCCAGATCTGACCGACGCCATCTGGCTCTACGGGTCAGGCGAAGCGGCCATCGCCGCCCAGGTAACCGCACCGAAACACGGCGTGATGCCGGCTTGGGGCGCGCGCCTCGGCGAGATCAAAGTCAAGGAACTGACGGTCTACATCCATTCGCTTGGCGGCGGAGAATAGGAAAGCAGCCTATTCTCGTCCTCCCCCTCCCGCCAAGCGACGAGGCCCGGCGCAAGCCGGGCCTCGGCATCATCCAGAACCGATGAGTCGGCTTCCGGCGAAATCGTCGCTGGTGACTGGAGCTTCTCGTGCTCGATAACACGCAAATAGAACGGATCGAACCCACGACGGTCAACTCCGCCAAGGTGCGCCAGCCAATGTATGCCGCGCGCAGGAAGATCTTCCCGAAGCGGGCCTCGGGCAGCTTTCGCCGATTCAAATGGATCGTGATGGCGATCACGCTCGGCATCTACTATCTGACGCCGTGGCTGCGCTGGGACCGCGGTCCGTTTGCCCCCGACCAGGCGGTGCTGCTCGATGTCGTCAACCGGCGCTTCTACTTCTTCTTCATCGAGATATGGCCCCAGGAATTCTACTATGTCGCCGGCCTTCTGGTCATGGCCGGCGTCGGTCTTTTCCTGATCACGTCGACTGTTGGCCGTGCCTGGTGTGGCTACACATGCCCACAGACCGTATGGGTCGATCTGTTCCTGGTCGTCGAGCGCGCGATCGAGGGCGACCGCAACGCACGCATCAAGCTCGATGCCGGTCCCTGGACCACCCGCAAGCTTGTGCTGCGGGCATCGAAACACGTCATCTGGCTGGTCATAGCCGCAGCGACTGGTGGCGCATGGATCTTCTATTTCGCCGATGCGCCGACGCTGCTCGGCGAATTCTTCACCGGCACGGCAGCGCCTGTCGCCTACATCACCGTCGCAGTCCTGACGGCGACGACCTACACGTTTGGCGGGCTGATGCGCGAACAGGTCTGCACCTATATGTGCCCATGGCCGCGCATCCAGGCAGCCATGCTCGACGAGAGCTCGCTCACCGTCACCTACAATGACTGGCGCGGCGAACCGCGCACGCGTCACGCCAAGAAGGTTCTTGCCGCAGGGCATCCCGTCGGCGATTGCGTCGACTGCAATGCCTGTGTCGCCGTCTGTCCGATGGGGATCGACATACGCGACGGTCAGCAACTCGAATGCATCACCTGCGCGCTCTGCATCGATGCCTGCGACGGCGTCATGGACAAGCTCGGCAAAGCGCGAGGACTGATCTCCTACGCGACGCTCTCCGACTACAACGCCAACATGATGCTGGCCACCGCAGGCGGCCCCAGCTCGGTCGATCCATCACTGGTCAGGACGGATGACGGCCTGTTTTCGGACAGGGTGGCGCATTTCCATATCCGCAAGATCTTTCGGCCACGAACCTATGTCTACATGGCCATGTGGTCGCTGATCGGGCTGGGCCTGCTCTTTTCGCTGCTGACGCGCGACCGGCTCGAAATCAATGTCCTACACGACCGCAACCCGCAATTCGTGACGCTCTCGGACGGCTCGATCCGCAATGGCTATACCGTCAAGCTCTTGAACATGATCCCCGAACCGAGAACGATTATCGTCACCCTCGGGGGTTTGCCAGGCGCGGAGATGAGCATCGTTGGCGTCCATCTCCCCGCCGATCGCTCCTTTGCAGTCCAGGTCGAACCCGACCGGCTGAAGATGCTGAAAATTTTCGTGCGCGTGCCTGCCGATCAGATCCACGGCGAAGCGCAGACCTTCACATTCCGGGTCGAAGACAAGGTCAGCTTCGAGTCCAACGAATACACCGCCACCTTCAACGCACCGGAGATCGCCAGATGAACGCCACCACGCGAAAACCCCGCGAGTTCACCGGCAGGCACATGTTGACCACCATCCTTGCCTTTTTCGGCGTGGTCATCGCGGTCAATCTGACGATGGCGACGCTTGCCAACACAAGCTGGACCGGCCTTGTCGTCGAAAACACCTATGTGGCGAGCCAGCAGTTCAACAAGAAGGCCGAGGAAGGCCGTGCGCAGGCAGCGCTTGGCTGGACCGGCCAGTTGACCATCGCATGGGACGAAGTCCGCTATGGCATCATCGACGCCGCGGGCAAACCGGTTTCCCTGCATGGCGTGAAGGTGCTGTTTCGCCATCCGGCTTACGAGAAAGAGGATGAGTCCGTCACGCTCGTCCTCGTCTCTGGCCAGGAGTTTGCAGCACAACACGTGCCAAGGGACGGAGTGTGGATTGTCGAAATCGACGCCGATGCCGGCCTGGCAAAACCTTATCGCGACGTGCGCAGGGTCATGATTTCCAATGGAGCGCTAAAATGAGCTGCTGTGCACCGGGCGCGGAAGTCGCGCTGGATCTTGTCAGCGCCACTTCAGTTCTGCCGTCCAGCCAGGAGGTCAGGCTGGCCAGCCGATCGCTTGGCGACGACCTTCATCAGACCGACCTTTCGGTGCCGACCGTTCATTGCGGCGCCTGCATCCAGACGATCGAGACGGCCTTGGGAAAACTCGGTCACGTCGAGGCAGCTCGCGTGAACCTGTCAACCAAGCGGGTCTCAGTCCGCTGGCGCGGCGACGAGGCTCCACCTTTGGTCGCTGTGCTCGGCCGGCTCGGCTATCAGGCGCATTTGTTCGAAGCCGAGATTGATGCAAAGGACAAGGTGCTTTCGGAGCTTATCCGCGCCGTCGCTGTTGCCGGCTTTGCTGCGGGCAACATCATGCTGCTCTCGGTGTCGGTCTGGTCCGGCGCCGAGGGCGCCACCCGCGACCTGTTCCACTGGGTCTCGGCCCTGATCGCCATTCCTGCGCTGGCCTTCGCCGGCGGCATCTTCTTCAAGGCGGCGTGGAATGCGCTGCGCCACGGCCACATGAACATGGACGTGCCGATAGCCGTCGGCGTGTCGCTGGCCTACGCCATGAGCCTCTATGAGACGATCACCCATGGCGACCACGCCTATTTCGACGCATCGGTATCCCTGCTGTTCTTTCTCCTGATCGGTCGCACGCTCGATCACGTGATGCGGGAACGCGCGCGGACCGCGGTAAAGAACCTGTCACAGTTGGCCGCACGCGGTGCCATGGTGCTGCGCGGCGATGGCGCTCGGGACTATCTGCCGGTGGGCGAAATCGAACCGGGGATGCAACTGCTCATTGCAGCCGGCGAGAGAATCCCCGTCGACAGCACGATCGTTCATGGGGCGTCGGATCTTGACTGCTCACTGGTCACTGGCGAGAGCACGCCGCGAAACGTCGCGCCAGGGGAGATTGTGCAGGCCGGTGTCCTCAACCTCACCGGTCCGCTGACGATTGAGGCGACAGCGGCCGCCAAGGATTCATTCCTGGCGGAAATGGTTCGGTTGATGGAGGCCGCCGAAGGTGGTCGCGCCCGGTATCGCCGTATCGCCGACCGCGTGTCGGCACTCTACGCGCCCGTGGTTCATCTCACCGCCTTGGCAACCTTCCTGGGCTGGATGGCGGTGACTGGCGACTGGCACCGGGCGATGACGATCGCCATCGCTGTTCTCATCATCACATGCCCGTGCGCGCTTGGCCTCGCCGTCCCAATCGTTCAGGTAGTCGCCGCGCGGCGCCTGTTCGAGAACGGCATCATGGTCAAGGATGGCTCGGCCATGGAGCGCCTGGCGACGATCGATACAGCCGTGTTCGACAAGACCGGGACGCTCACGCTTGGGAAGCCACGGCTCGTCAACGCAGCTTCGATTGATCCCGCCATGCTGGCAATCGCTGCCGACCTGGCCGCGCATTCGCGTCATCCATATTCAAAGGCCATTGCCAGCTTTTCCGTCAGCAGCAGCCAGCACAAATTCGACGCGGTGACCGAGCACCCGGGTTTCGGGATCGAAGCCACAGCCGCCGGTATCACCTGGCGGCTGGGTAGACGCGGATGGGCTGGCTGGAAGGCTCGAACCGGCGGCGAAGGCAAACATGGCTACGGCGGAACAGTCCTGACGAAAAACGGCATGATTGTCGCATCCTTCGTTTTCGAGGATGCGCTGCGCCTCGACACCAGGGCAGCGATCGATCAACTGCGCAACGCTGGTATGTGCGTGGAAATGCTGTCGGGCGATACTGCGAAAGCCTGCGCCGAGGTTGCCGACATGCTTGGTGTCGATGACTTCGTTCCCTGCCTGCTACCGTCCGGCAAGGTTGAACGCATCGAGAGCCTGGCGAGAGACGGGCACAAGGTTTTGATGGTTGGCGACGGGCTCAACGACACACCAGCGCTGAGCGCCGCGCATGTCTCGATCGCACCCGCCACGGCGGCCGACATTGGCCGCAATGCAGCCGACTTCGTTTTTCTGCGCGAAAGCCTCTTGGCGATCCCGCTGGCGCTGGACGTGTCGCGCAAGGCGGGAAGCCTGATCCGACAGAACATAACAATTGCGATCGTTTACAATGCTGTGGCCGTGCCGATCGCCATTCTGGGTCATGTTACGCCTCTCATCGCGGCGGTCGCGATGTCTGCCTCGTCATTGCTTGTGATTGGAAATGCCATGCGTCTGCAAGGCTTCGCAACGGCTGCGTCGTCCGAAACTGCGCGGCAGGACAGGCCCGCGCGGGCCGGCGCCTTGGCCCAATCCTCATGACGACGCTCGCCTATCTCATTCCGGTGGCGCTATTCCTTGGCGCACTCGGCCTGTCCGGCTTCCTGTGGGCGTTGAGAAGCGGCCAGTACGACGATCTCGATGGCGCGGCGGAGCGCATTCTTATCGACCGCGATAGAATCCTCCTCGTTCCAAGTGACTCAGATCAACGCGCCGCGGGTCGGGATGTCCTATCGTCGTCACGAAAGATCAGGAGGAGAGGATGCAAGCCGAATCCATAATGACGAAGCCAGTCATCACGACGCATGCGAACGCGACGATAGCCGAAGCGGTCGAGCTCATGCTTTCAAAAAAGGTCAGCTGCCTGCCGGTAGCGAACAGCGACGGCACCCTGATCGGCATTGTAAGCAAAAGCGACTTCTTGCGCCGAGAGGAACTCGGGACCCAGCGTGTGCGTCCGCGCTGGCTGGAGCTTGATCTTGGCCCGGGCACAACCGCCAATGACTATGCGCGCTCGAATGGACGGATTATCCATCAGGTGATGACCACACCCGTCATCTCGGCGCCTCCTGGCGCCCCGATTGCAGATATTGTCGACCTGATGATGCAACATCGCATCAACAATGTTCCGATTGTCGATCGGGACAGGGTCGTCGGCATCATCACGCGAACTGATTTGCTGCTTGTCCTGATCCGCGCCATGCCGAAACAGGGCACCACGCCACCCGATGACGACCTGATCCGCAAGGCTATCCTTGCCGAACTGCAGTCACAAACCTGGAGCGGTGGTGACTTGATCGATGTGAGGGTCAGCGACGGCCTTGTAGAACTGAAGGGGGCGATTGTCGATGAGCGTCAGCGGAAGGCAGCGATGGTTGCGGCTGAGAAGGTTGCCGGCGTCGGGCAAGTCAAGGACGGCCTCCTCCTCAGTAGGGACCCGTTCGGTGACGGTTCCATAGCTGCGGAAAAAGCGGGGACGCCAAGCAGAGTCCCTTTGGTTCTGCTCCCTTCCCACATCACTTGGACATGAGGCCGTCGGCGAGTTCCTTCAGCGTATAGCGCCCGTCATGGTTGGCGAGCACGCTGTCGTCAGCGAAGACGCCCGTCCTGAGGGAATGCGATGGCCGCTGCCTGTTTTGGTGGGGCTTGGACCGGGGCTTCCTGTGAATCTTGATGAGCGGCCAATACGAAGATCTCGACGGCTCCGCCCAGCGGATCCTTATCGATCGGGAAGAGCCGCGAGGCTGAACCGGTTGGCGGCGCCAAGGACTGTGCGGATGCTGGTCGTCATCGACCGAATCTTTAGCTGGCGATCGCCCGCGTTATGACGATATCGCCGCGCGTGCGAAGAACGGATCAGCCGGCAATACGTTGCCGAACCTTTGGGTAGGAGAGGCACGCGATTGGGAAGCCGACCATTCAGAATGACTAGACATGCAACGTTTTCGCGGCAATCGACCACTCGACCGTGAACCCGCAGTTGCCGGGTTTGTCGAGCCTGGTTGATCCAGATCAGCGTTATCTCTTCATCGGCATGGTTTCATTGACCAGGCTTCCAACGGAGAACGCATGTCTATCGACGCTGGGGAGATGAGCGGCAAACCGTGGGTGATTGCGATGCTTCAAGAGCGCTTCGTATCGCAGATAGCCGCTATGGCGGCACGCTGATGGCCGGCTCTGTCGAGACATTCGACATCATTGTCGTCGGAGCTGGGCCGGTCGGACTTGCCTTCGCAGCATCGCTCGCCCGGAGCCGACTCAAGGTAGCTGTGGTTGAACGGCAGTCGCTCGACAGCCTCGCGAATCCGGCTTTCGACGGTCGCGAGATCGCGCTGACCCACGCATCAGTGAGAATCCTTCGCGAGCTCGGCGCCTGGGATGCCATCCCCGCATCGGACAAATCACCGCTTCATGGCGCGCGCGTGCTCAACGGATCGAGCCCTTTCGCCCTGTGCTTCGATACTCCCAGCGGATCTGGGGAACCACTCGGATTTCTGGTCCCAAATTGTCGGATTCGCGATGCCCTGTTCAAAATTGTCTACTTCCAGGATCATGCCCCGGTGCTGTGCGGCAACTCGGTCGTCAATGCAACAAATAGCGACGACGAGGCGGTCATAACGCTTTCTGATGGCAGGCAATTGGCCGCTCGGCTGCTCGTCGCAGCGGATTCGCGTTTGTCCGCGATGCGCGACCTGCTCGGCATTGGCGCCAACATCCATCCGCTTGGCCACTCAATGCTGATTTGCCGAGTGAGGCACGAGCGCTTCCATCACCAGATCGCGGTCGAATGGTTCGACCACCACCAGACCATAGCGATGTTGCCGCTCATGGAAGGCGTGTCGTCGCTGCTTCTGACTTTGCGCTCAATCGAGGCCGATAGACTGTCTGTTCTCGATGACGAATTGTTCCTCATGGAATTGATGAACCGGTGTCGAGGATGCCTCGGGCAGATGACCCTGGCAAGCACCCGCCATGCCTATCCGCTGGTCACGACCTGGGCTCACAAGTTCTCGGCACCGAGTGCGGCACTGATAGGAGACGCTGCCATCGGCATGCACCCGGTGACCGCGCATGGCTTCAACATCGGCCTCAGCGGCCAGAAGCAACTCGCTCATAAAATACTGACAGCATGTCGCGCCCGCCGCGACATTGCCGATCCCGACATGCTCGGCAGATACGAAAGCCGGCTGCGGCTGTCGGCGGCGCCGCTCTATCATGCCACCAACATGCTTGTCGGTCTTTACTCAAGCGAGCACCCGGCGGCACGGCTTGCAAGACATGCTGGGCTCCGCTTTGCCCAACATCTTCCCTTTGTCCGCCATGGCATTTCGGCCATGCTCAGGCGGTGAATCGCACAGAGCGCTACCGCTCTGGAGCGCTGTCTCGGCGCGGCTTCTTTGTCTTGCTGGCTCGCAGCGTCGCGGGCAAGGCTGCTTCCTGGTGACGTTGCCGATCATGGCATGATTCGGATCAAGGCACGCGCGCGGGCGAAACCTTGATGATTCGGCAATGCTAAGCCAAAGGTGTGACCCGAAGCATGGTGAGCGCACTGGTTACCCTCGCTGGGTAGTTAACCCGTCCTTCAGTGGGCTTGCATAGGTTTGGTCCTCGCGAACAATGACGGAAGCAAGCTGGTCCATTCATGGCACCCCTAAAGAAAGAAGAATCGCTGGAGGCCAAAATCCGTCAGGATCAGCTTGCTGACCTGAGGGCCGGGCTCTTCGTGTCGATGCCGATAAGCGCGATCCTGTCAGGCCTGATTTGCGGGGTGCAGGCCCTTTCTGGCGGCGGCTTTGCCGCTGCAAGCTGGTTCCTGGTCGTCAATGCGCTAAATGCCGCCCGGCTTGCACTCGCCCGTTTTCAGCTAAAGGAAACGGGGCGCCATCAGGATTTGCTTGGCGTTTTGCCGCGCCTTCGCATGTTTGGCGTCCTTGCCCTTCTGGCAGGGTTTGCCTGGTCCTTCCCGGCCGTGCTGACTGTTGGATACACAACACCTCAAGCACCGATGCATCTGGTCATACTGGCGGGCATTTCAGCTGGTGCGGTTACATATGGCAGTTCGTATGCCGCGGCGGCGACCAGCTTCATCACACCTCCACTCCTCATCACGGTGGCGTGCCTTTTGGCGAAAGGCAATTTTGAACGCTACATTCTGGCTTTCACCGTTCTGCTCTTCATGGGCGGCTTGGTCCGAGCTTCGTTTGTTGGGCAGGCGCGCTTCCGCGAAGCAAGCCGCCTGAGACATGAGGCAGAGCGACTTGCGTCGGAAATGGAGCGCAACTCCAGGGAGGACCATTTGACCGCCCTTCTCAACAGGCGGGGCCTTGAACACGCCATCGGTCGGTTCAAGACCGCGGATGGCCCCTTCGTGGCAATGCTGATTGATCTGGACGGCTTTAAATCTGTCAACGACACCTACGGTCACAGGACCGGTGATGAACTGCTTGTCATGATCGCCCGCCGCATAGAGCAGGAAGCACCGGAAGGCTCAACGCTAGCTCGTATCGGCGGCGATGAATTCGTGCTGGTTTTTCCCTCAACGAGAGCTTCGCTTTCTGCCAGTGATCTCGCCTCCAATATCATAGCCAAAATTGCTCGCCCCTATATCGGGGTCGCGTCCGTGCGCGTCGGGGCATCGATAGGGATATACTTGGCGCAGACGTCGAGCCTGACTGAAATGCTGTTGCGGGCCGATATCGCCCTTTATACGGCCAAGCGCCATGGCAGGAACGAATTTTGCCTGTTCGATGCCGAACTCGACCGGGAACTCCAACGCCGCCAGTCCATCGAACGGGACCTTCATTCGGCGATAAAGACGGGAAGATTGCAACCTTGGTTCCAGCCGATCGTGAAACTCGACACCGAGGCCGTGGTCGGTTTTGAAGCCTTGCTGAGATGGTCCCATCCGACACATGGTGCCATCTCTCCACCCGAAATCATCACAGCCGCACGCGAAACCGGAATGCTTCAGCTGCTGACGCAAACCGTATTCGCCGACTGTTGTGCTTTTATCGACGGCTTGGTGAAAGCTGACTGTCGTAACATTCGTGTGGCGATGAATGTTTCCCCGCGCGAACTGGAAGCCGGCGATATCGACGACATGGTTCTGGATGGTCTGGCCGCAAGAGGCCTGCCTGCGACGATGTTCGAAATCGAGATTACCGAAGAATCGCCGGTGGATCCGGACAGAGTGGATGAAAAGCTCGGACGGCTTTCGCATGCCGGTATTTCCATCGCGCTCGACGACTTCGGCACCGGCTTTTCTACCTTGGCATCTCTCAAGGACCGTCGGATACGCAAGGTGAAAATAGACCAAGGCTTCATTCGCGGCTTGGCCAAGTCCCGAGAGGACCGACTGCTTGTCAAATCGGTCATCCAACTCGGTGACATGCTCGGGATCGAGGTCATGGCCGAGGGCGTCGAAACAGAGGCGGATCGGCAAACCCTGCACAAGCTTGGTTGCCGAACCGCTCAAGGCTTCCTCTTCTCCAAGGCTGTGCCTTTGATGCAAGCACTGGAAATGGCAGTCAAACAGTACGCGAACCAGTTGTGACCGCTCCCGCAGCGCCCGCTGTCGCGGCCGTGCGCTGCCGAATTTGGCTACAGAGACTTGCCTACTCGAAACACGTGGCATTGGGCGCTGTGCATCAGCCGGCGAACAGTTCCTTGTAGCCGGTCGTCACCATCCAGTTCGCACGGTCGATATGGCTGCGAAGAGCTTTGCGGGCGCGGACCGGGTCAATGGACGGGTCGATGCCGAGGATGCGCTCGGCCATCTCCTTTTCGCTGGCATTCTCGGCGCAGGCATCCAGGATCCGCAGGTAGATCGTGAAATGCTCCCTGTCGTAGCTCGTGAGGTTCTCCGACCAGGGGACTTCATCGCTCAAACTTGAGCTTCGAGTCTCATCTGTTCCCATTGGTCCATTCATGCCTGCGAACCTCGCCTGTGAGCGCAGGCAGTATATCCCAAAATGGGATAATCCGAAACCGGGATTAGTCGCTGATCCGGTCTTTACCCGACCGGTTCGCCTCCATGCCCAAATCCCTTCGATCGCCCCGCCACCAGCGGTTCCTGGCCCGGCTGGTTTTGCTGCGCAAGGCCAAAGGCCTGACCCAGAAGCAGCTGGCTGACAAGCTTGGTCGTCCCCAATCCTTCGTGGCCAAGTACGAGGGCGCAGAGCGGCGTCTCGATGTCATCGAGTTTCTCGACATAACTGCGGCCCTTGACGCTGATCCGTGCGAGATTCTCTCCAGCCTCCGGTCCTAGCGGGCGCGCCGCATCTATCATGATCACGGACAGGAATATTGAGTGGGACAACGCCTCAATTTGTTGAAAGGCGAGCGCTGGTTTTCGGAGGAAGCCGCGCGCACGGCGCCGATGCCTTTTGGTTCTCGACGTAACTGCGGCGCCTGACCATGTGCGAAAAAACTTGGCGGGCGCCCGCGCGCCTGACGACGCGCACCAGGTGCTCGTGAACCGAGCCCGCTTTTCTTCGGCAAGCTCAGGCGGTCTCGGCCATTCGGCTTCGCCCCTTGGCGTGGGCAGCCCTTCGGGCTGTGACGGCCGCCGCCCTTGCGGGCGGCGCGGTTTGTCTGTTGGCCTTTCCCGGTGGCGCGGGGCGGGCGGCACTCCCTTCTAGACCCGCCGCGGCAGCCCGCAACCCTTCGCGTGCCGCTCAGGGTCCTCCTCTTCGTTCCGGTCCTTCGGATGCGGTCCGCCTACCACGGCGGGCCTTTCCGGTCGCGACTCGCCGCCCACCCCGCTTCCGGGGAAAGGCGCGGCGATTGGCGAGCGGAGGATAACACATGCGTGCAAACAGCAAGCGTACCACCAGCGGAGAGGCTGGCGCAGGCAAGGGCAGGCGCCCAGGCGCAAGCCTCTATCAGGAGATCACCGACCGCATCATTGCCGAGCTGGAGCGCGGCACCGTGCCATGGGTCAAGCCATGGGGCAGCGCAAAAGCAGGCCTCGGCCTGCCGAGGAATGCGTCCACGGGGCGCACCTATTCCGGCATCAATATCCTCATCCTGTGGGGCGCCGTCATCGAGCGCAGCTATCCCAGCCAGAATTGGCTGACCTTCCGGCAGGCGCTTGCCCTGGGCGGCAATGTCAGGAAGGGCGAGCGCGGCACGACGATCGTGCATGCCGACCGCTTTGTCCCAAAGAACGAGAAGGAGCGCGCACGCCACGAGGGCGATGCACCACAGGCCGTGCCTTTTCTGAAGCGCTTTACCGTCTTCAATGTCGCGCAATGCGACAATCTTCCGGAACACCTCCATGCCCCTGCCGAGCCGCTGCCACAGTGCGAGATCGTGCCGCAGGCCGAGACGCTCATTCTCGCCAGCGGTGCGGATTTCAGGGTCGGCGGCGATCGCGCTTTCTACATGCCGTGCAGCGACCACATTCAGGTGCCGCCGCAGCCAGCGTTCCATCAGCAGATCGACTATTACCGGACCTGCTTTCACGAGCTAGGCCACTGGACCGGCCACCCGACGCGGCTTGCTCGCGACCTCTCCGGCTCGTTCGGCTCCAAGGCCTACGCGCGTGAAGAATTGGTCGCCGAAATCACTGCCGCCTTCGTCTGCAGCAATCTCGGCATCGAGCCGACCGTGCGTCACGCCGATTACATCGGCTCATGGCTGAAGGTGCTGCGCGAGGACAACCGCGCTATATTCCGTGCCGCCAGCCTAGCTTCGAAGGCCGCTGATTTCCTGTTTGGCCTTCCGGCCGATGCGGAAGGCGAGGCGCAAGAAGGGATTGCGGCATGACGATGCGCGATCCTCAACTGACCGCGACCGAGCCGACGCCGCAAAGGAGCAGACGCTCATTCCCGGCGTCCAGCCGATCACCACGAGGGCAAACCCTCCTGATGGACGCGCCGATGTGTCCGCGCGCGGCGCAAAGCTGCTCGAGGTCGGTCTCTAATGGGGAGGCGGATCAGAGGAAGGTCCGGTGAACCTTTCTCCCGCCGGACGCAAGAAGTCAACGCGACCCGTTCTGACAAGGAGTCTTTCCATGATCCTGATCACCAATCCACTGCGCGCACGACTGCTCGCCCATGGCGCCGCCGGCGCCGACATCGACCATTTTCCCGTTGTGAAACTGTTTGATCCGACAGGTGCCCCGACCTCGCTTCTGAGCGAACTCGACGCCGATGGCGACACGCTGTTCGGTCTTTGCGATCTCGGCTTCGGCTTCCCCGAACTTGGCAGCGTCAGTCTGGCCGAGCTTGCATCCGTAAAAGGGCCGCTTGGCCTCGGCATAGAGCGCGACCTGCATTTCCAGGCGCGCTTTCCGATCTCCGTCCATGCCGAAGCCGCCCGCATTTTGCGGCCACGTCACCGAGGCCGAGCGACTGCTGCGGCAGGCAGCAGACGCCCTATCAAAGCCCCATTCCGAGCTTCCGCCCGACACGGCGGAACAGCCGCGCCGATAGGCGCAAAACCCGTCCCGCCGCGGCGGCCTTCGGCCTCCGCGGCGGGGACAACCCGGCAGGCGGCGCTATTTCGCCGCGAAATCGCTTGCCGACGAGCGCGGTGAAGGCGATCCCTTGCCTGCGCCATCATGGAGGACGGTGACGACGCCGATGCGCTCGAAGCTTCCTGATCGAAAACCTCGCCCGCCTCGATCCTGACGAAGTATGGCAATGGGAGACGTTTCGCGGCTTGTCAGGCAAGGCCGCACCGTTCTCGACATCGCTGTGACCTTCGGCATCACTGATCTCAAGGTCAAACGCATTCTGGCGCTTGGCGACCTCTTGCCCAAAATCCGCGAAGCCTATCGGCGCGAGGAGATCGACACCGAGCCGGTGCGCCATCTCACAATGTCTTCCAAGGCGCAGCAGAAGGACTGGCTGGCACTCTGTGCCGATCCCGATCAATACGCGCCGCGTGGCTATCAATTGAAGCAATGGCTGTTCGGCGGCCAGTCGATTTCCACCAAGGTGGCACTGTTTGCCATCGAGGAGTATCCCGGCCTGATCACCTCGGACCTGTTCGGCGAGGACAGCTATTTCGCCGATGCCGACCTGTTCTGGCAAAAGCAGAACGAAGCGATTGCCACCAAACGCGACACCTATCTCAACGAGGGCTGGAGCGAGGTTGTGCGCTGGAACCGGGCCAGTATTTCCACGCATGGGACCACGAGAAGACCCCGAAGAAGAAGGGCGGCAAGATCGTCATCACTGTCTCGCATCGCGGCGAGGTCGAGTGTCACGAGGGCTGGCTGTCACGCAAGGAAGCCCGCCGCGCCCGCGAGGGCGGCGAGCAAGAAGAAACAGCCGCCAAGCTGCCCCGCCCCGAAGTCACCGGCCCGATGCACAACTATATCGATCTGCATCGCCATGCCGCCGTGCGCGCGGCCATGCTCGACCATCCCGCCGTGGCGCTGCGCCTCGTGGTGGCGCACGCCATCACCGGTTCGGGCCTGTGGCAGGTGCGGCCTGAGCCGCAGCGCGCAGCCAACGAGACGGTGACTGCCAGCCTTGCCGGCTGCAAGGCTGAAGCCGCATTCGGCAAAAAGCGGCGCGAGGTATTGGCCCTGCTCGGATCACCGGATGAGGATAGCTTGGTCGCCGGCGGCAATGGCGACGCCGTTGCTATCGCCGGCGTGTTCGCGCGCCTCTTGGCGCTCTGCGACGACGATGTCATGCGCGTTCTCACCCTTGTCATGGCCGAGACGCTTGCAGCCGGCAGCGCCGTCGTCGAGGCGCTCGGCAACCACCTGAACGTCGACATGGGCATATGGTGGCAACCGGACGATGCCTTCTTCGACCTCTTGCGCGACAAGGAAATCGCCAATTCGATGCTGGCCGACGTCGGCGGCAAGCTGGTCGCGGACGGCAATGTCGCCGAGAAGGTCAAGACGCAAAAGAACATCATCCGCGACTTCCTGGCGGGCGAGAATGGCCGCCCCTGGGTCGAGACCTGGCTGCCGCGCTGGATGAAATTCCCGGCCGAAAGCTACACCAGCCGCAGCGGCTCCGCACCGCCGATCAGTGGACACAAGTGCAGCCGCTGTTCGTGCGCGAATAGTCGATCAGGGCCCGAGCGGCGGTTCTCTCGATTACCGCCGCTCAGGTCGCGCGCGCCGCTACGGGCCACGCCGGCTGCCGATTGGGCGTCTTGTCGAGCCAGTGCCGCGCGCGAGAAATTCCGACGCCAGTTCGCCCCATTTCGGCAGCCCCGCACCGCGCCGGGTTGCTTGCTGAGGCGCCAAAGGCCCATGGGGCCAATTGTCCGATCCGGTTGCCGACAGAGCCCGCGCAGCCGGCGCTCTGCATTGCGGCCGGCTTCTTGTGTCACCGATCGCGCCACCTGTCTCCATTGTGTCTCGGGGACCATTCCCTGCGGCTGGCTTGTCGACCTATGGGCGGATCAGGCCCGCCCGAAACCCTCGCCGGCAGCTTTTTTCCCCGCCGCCTGCGGCGGCTTCCTCGCGCCGCTTCGCTTCAAAAAAGCTGCCCGCGCGGGTCCTCCGCTATCGCTGCGGCCGTCCCGGTTCCGGCGGTCCGGACGCGCCCATCACGGTCCGCCATCGCAGGGGAATGGTCCCTTGCGAGCACCAAGAGGAGACTGGAAATGACCGCGATCGGATACGTCACCAAACAGGAAAACGGCGGCTACAAGGGCCAGCTCAAGACGCTCAGCGTCCGCGCCGACATCGATATCGTGCCCAATCAGGCAAAGAGCGCCGACACCCATCCCGACTTCCGGGTGCTGACGCAAGGGGTCGAAGTGGGTGCGGGCTGGATCCGCACCGGCGAGACCTCCGGCAAGGACTATGTGAGCCTGTCGATTGCCGCCCCCGAGTTTGGCCCCCGCAAGCTCTACGCCAATCTCGGCCGCGCCGCCGGCCAGGATGACGACGACACTTACGCCATCATCTGGAACCCGGTCGACTAACCGGCCGATCCGGAAAGCCCCGCGCCGCCACCGGCGCGGGGTCCTCTCTCAGGACCCGTGAGGCCGCCGAAGGGGGCGGCGAAAACTCGCCCCCCACTCTTCGCCCGTCCCCAAAACGATCTCGCTCGCCGATCCTCGCCTTCGCTTGTCCGTAGCGAAACGAGGATCATCATGGACGACGAAAACGAACGCGCAGCCCGCGCCAAGAAGGGCAGTCCGTTTCTCAATACCGCGCAGGCGGCCTTCTATATCGGGCTGTCCCAGCGCACGCTGGAGAAGATGCGCCTCAAAGGCGGCGGCCCGCAATTCCGCAAGCACGGCCGCTATGTCCGCTATCACATCGACGAACTCGACGATTGGTCGAAGGGGCACGCGCAGGAGACCGGGCCCGAGGACGGCGGGCACGATTCCGGCTCGGCCGGCGAGGGAGGCCGCTGATGAGCCGGCGTCCCACCATCCATCTGATCGGCAGCCATCTGCGGCGCATTCGGGCGCGCAAGACGATCGCCATGGCCACGATGGGCCTTGCCCTGATCGGCTTCGCCGCCTTCGGCAAACCATCGCCCTGGCTGGTCTGGAACGCCTCGGCGAGTGCGCCGGTCGGCCTCTATCGCGTCGCGTCCGGATCGCCGGCTCTTGGTGATCTCGTACTCGTCCGCCCGCCAAAACCGGTCGTCTATCTGGCCGCCGAACGCTTCTATCTGCCCAGCAACGTGCCGCTGGTCAAGCACCTTGCCGCGCTGGCTGGCGAGCATGTCTGCGCCTTCGGCGACGCCATCATCATCGGCGGCGAGATTGTCGCGCGCCGGCTTGCAACCGACACGCAGCACCGTCCGCTGCCTTGGTGGAATGCCTGCCGAAAGCTCGCCGCTGCCGAGGTTTTCCTACTCGGCAGCGACAAAAATCGCTCGTTCGACAGCCGCTATTTCGGGCCGGTGCCGACCGAAAATATCATCGGGAGGCTCGTGCCGCTATGGACCGAGTGACCCTCCTGATGCTGGGCATGGTGTCTCTCGCACCATGCTCCTGTTCCGCGGCGACCAACACGAAGCCGGTCGTCATCTCCCATAGTCCGCAGCTTGCAAGATGGCAGCCCTTCGTAGCCGAAGCAAGCCGGCGTTTCAGCATTCCACAGACTTGGATTTATGCCGTCATGGATGCCGAAAGCCGGGGGCAGACAAGGCTCAATGGACGGCCGGTCACGTCGAGCGCCGGTGCCATTGGCCTGATGCAGGTGATGCCAGGCACCTACGAGGAGTTGCGCGCAGAGCTTGGCCTGGGAGCCGCCCCGCACGACCCTCGCGACAACATTCTGGCAGGCACTGCCTATCTGCGCGCCATGTATGACCGCTTCGGATTTCCAGGCCTGTTTGCAGCCTATAACGCCGGGCCGGAGCGCTACGAACAGCATTTGCAGCGTGGGCGGCCACTGCCCAGCGAGACGGTTTCGTATCTGGAAGAGGTCAAGGCGGCGGGCATTTCGGCCGCCGATATGGACGCGCTCACCGACAAATCCCGTTCCAAAAGCGCGCCGGGAATCCCTTCCGGGCAGTCGCTGTTTTTCCTCCGAAACGGTGTTTCCGTGACCGGCCCGAATGGCCACCTCCTGGTGCCGCTCGGATCGGAGCGAGCAAGGTCAGGCCGGCCGGATCGCAGGTGAGGGCAGCGGCTACCGCGGTTCGGGCGGGGGGCAGGGAGGCAGGTCCGCGGAAGGCAAGATAAAGGCATCGCCTCCTGAGGCGGCGAAGTGTTTGTCTGCACATCGTTTTCCCGGGAGGTTGCCTGCGGGTCCAGGAGGGTCTGGCGCGCAAGCCTCTGATTTTGCTGCTGGTTCATCGGAGGCCGCATGCAGGATGACGAATTCACGCCGAGGCTCGGCAAAATTGGCTCGCGCGGCTCGAAGGCGGTCAAACGCTACGCTGGCCAGGTCCAGGCCGCGGTCAACCGAGCAGGCGGCAGGAGCGGACGCGGCAGCCGCTTCATCGGAAGCCGGGTGGGGCGCGGCGGGGCTGCTGCCGCCGTTCTTAGAGCACGCGACCGCCACGCGGCGTTTCGGCAGCGGCGCGCAGTCGTCAAGGCACGCATCGTCAAGCTGGCCGGCAAGGGAGTCGACGGAGCTCGTGCGCACCTCCGCTACCTCCAGCGCGACGGCGTCACCCGGGAAGGCGAGCGTGGCGAGCTCTACGCTGCCGACAAAGACCACGCGGACGGCAGGGCCTTTCTCGATCGCGCGAACGGTGACCGTCATCAGTTCCGCTTCATCGTCGCCCCTGAAGACGGTATCGAGTATGATGACCTGAAGCTGCTCACCCGGCGCCTCATGGCGCAAATGGAAGAAGACCTCGGCACCAGGCTAGACTGGGTGGCCGTCGACCATTTCAACACCGGCCATCCTCACACCCACATCATCGTGCGCGGCAGGGACGATCACGGCGAAAACCTCGTCATCGCGCGGGACTACATCTCCTCTGGCCTGCGCGAGCGCGCAGCCGAACTGGTTAGCCTCGACCTTGGCCCGCGCACCGACCGCGAGATCGAGCAGCGCTTGCGCCAGGAGATGGAGCAGGAACGCTTCACCAGCATCGACCGGCAGCTGATGCGCATGCGCGACGAGGGGCATGTCTCACCAGCCAGCCGAGACACCTTTCGCCAGACGCTGCACCAGGGCCGCCTGCGCAAGCTCGAGCGGATGGGCCTCGCCGAGGAGATGCCTTCGGGTCGCTGGCGCCTGGAGGATGATCTCGAAGCCACGCTACGCCGCATCGGCGAGCGCGGCGACATTGTCAAGACCATCCATCGCGAGCTGACCGGCAAGGGGCTCGTCCGCAGTGCCGCCGACTATCTTATCCACGATCGATCCGACGGGTCGGCCCAAACCGTGGTCGGACGTGTCGTCGGGCGCGGGCTGGCCGACGAAATCACTGACCGCCATTACCTCGTCGTCGACGGCGTGGACGGCAAAAGCCACTATTTTGATATCGGCAAAGGCGAGGCCACCCAACCGACACAAGAAGGCTGCATAGTGCGGATCAGGCCGAGGGACACCGGGCCAAGAAAAGTCGACCGCACAATTGCCGGCATCGCCACGGTCAACGACGGGCGCTACAGCATCGATATCCATCTCAAGCATGACCCCTCGGCCACCGAACGCTTTGCCGAAACGCACGTGCGGCGACTGGAGGCGATCCGCCGTGCGACCGGTGGCGTCGAGCGCGAGCCGGACGGCACATGGACAGTCGCGCCCGACCATCTCAACCGCGTCGCGGATTACGAGCGTCAACGAGCGAGGGCCCAGCCTGTTGTCGTCGACAAGCTCTCATCAATGCCGCTGGAGAGCCAAGTAGGCTTTGACGGCGCCACCTGGATCGACCAGGAGCTGGTATCAGCCCACCCTGAGTCCTTGCGCGACTCTGGCTTCGGTCGAGAAGTACGTCAGGTCCAGGCCCGCCGACAGCAGTGGCTGATCGCGCAAGGTCTTGCCCATGATGCGCAGGATCGGGTCATCTATCGCGCCAACATGCTTTCAATGCTGCGCCAACGAGAGCTGAACCGTGTTGCCAGTCAGCTCTCGGACGAACTCGGGCTCTCGTATTCTGAAGCGCAGCATGGCAATCCAATAGACGGTACGCTGCGCCGCTGCGTCGAGCTCGCCGGCGGAAAATACGCTGTCATCGAGAAATCGCGCGAGTTCACGCTGGTGCCCTGGCGGCCGGTGCTTGAGCATCATATCGGCAAGGAGGTGTCTGGCGTGGTGCGCGCCGAGGGGATTTCCTGGACGATCGGACGGCAGAGGAGCGGGCCTGGCGTTTCGTGAACTGGCTACAATTTATTTGTTCACGTTGAAACAGGTACTCAGCCCAGACGGAGTTCCTCCGCCTGCTGCTTGCTCGCAGCATTCATTTGGCGGAGAGTCAGTGTTCTGCATTTTGTAGTTCGCTCTGTCAAAAAGCGCTGGGAATATGCATCATGTTCTGCGTTGACACGGAAGCCGGGCCGACAGGTGCCGCCCTGTGGTTGCGGATCGGCTCCCGATGGCTGCCAGCTAGAAAGGTGGGCTGACTCGTGATAGCGCAAGGGGCTATGGCGGCCGCGGTACGGCGAAGCGAGCTCTGGCATCGAGGATGAAGCCGCACTTCCCGATCTTATTCTACTCGCAGGACCGGCAGACGCGGCGGTCGCCCCTGCGGGTGCTGTTGGCCCTGGCGTGAACTGACAGTCCGTCCCGCGGGGACTTTGTAACGGAGAAAAGTCGCTGCGATGGCCCGGGTGACGATGCGGTCAGCGACCATGCCAGACGAGATCGGCAGCTTTCTGCCGCGGCACGGCGCCGGAGCCATCAGGCCGCCGCGACATCGGGTCTGGCGCACCTTCGGATGTTGGCTGGCCGCGGTTTACTTCGAGCAGCGCCGGGTGGGTCATGCGGTGCCGCTACTGGGCACCGAGGCAGCTTTGGGCATGAGACCCGTTCAATCGCGCCGGCCACGTCGGTCATCGCGACATCTGGAGTCGAGGCCAGGTCAGACCGGGAGAAAAACCTGCTCGTCGCGCGGGAGCCCCGGGTTGCGCCGTCGATCCTTCCGCCCAACTCAGCGCCGCGCGACCAGCAATAGCCCCTTGCCCCGAAACTGACGCCAAGCCGACGGACCCGCTCTGCGCATACCGATGCCGTCCGCGCCGTCGTCGGCGGAAACCAGCGAGCCGTGGACCTCACACAATCTGAGCCGCTGGTGACGATGTGCATCGCCTACTTCCATCCGCACTCCTATCGACGAACTCGCCCGCTGCCCGCGGTGATGCGAACCCGTGGATGAATATTTCGCCGAAGCCGCAGTGGGGGCTCAGCCTCGACGATTTTTTTGCCTTGCCCCGGCGGGCGGCGCAACCGAGCATCGAGACAAAAAACGGGAAAGGGAGGGCACCAGCCCGTTAGAGCCGTGGCCATGATGATGTGGGGACGATCTCCTGGAAGAAATGTGGAGATCGACGCTCTCCTGACGCGCTCATCGAAGATTTTAGGCCGCGCCGACGTGGCTGCTTGAGCGATAACACTCACTCCGGAGGCCCCAGTGCGGCTCCTTGGCCAAGCTGCTCGGCACGCCGTGAGTGTGCTTTCTTGTTTGGGGAAGGGAGACTTACGTCTACAACAATCTCGTTTCGATCTACGACGGAGAGTCGGCGAGACAAGTGTTGCTGATGTTCATTGGCTCCGTAGCAACTTCTGCAGTCACAATGCAGCTTATGTTCCTATGCTGGAGAGTTGGCCATTCAACTCGCGTAGCTCGCTTTGTTGCGGTGGAGCTTGGTCAGAGCACACTGCTGCTTTACCTGCTTCAGGGCGCCGTGTTTCGCTTCATGGATCTAATAGGGTTCGGAGAGCTTTGGGATCTCCCGAGCAGAATCGGGTTCGCCACTTTGCTTGGTGCCGCGATCGTTGTCTCCGCTTGACAATTCGCAGGATTGCGCGTGACCACGGATGGTTGTCGCGCGGCTACGCTTAATATGTGACGACGCTTGCGCCTTGTAGGCAATTGTTGCGGCCGCCCACGGCCGACATGAACGTGCTTGGCCGCACGTTTTCTAAGTGAGGCGGAAAGAGGCGCGCGACCCCTCTCCCCAGCAACCCGCCTTGCGGATTCCTCCTCTGCCCGCTTCGCAGACGGGGATACCCTCCGCCCCCTTGCTATTCGTTGCCCGCCGCTATGCAAAGGACGGGCGACCTGAATCCGTGCTCAAGCCGATCTGGCGGCAGAGGGGGGGCGGGCTGAACATGGGACCCGTGATTGACATAATTGCCGCGCGAATTCTCATGCTCGCCTAACCGGCCGGAACGATTTGCAATCCGGGCAGGCTCGACAAATCAAGGAGTAGCTCGTTCCGTGTCCAAGCCCAGACAAGTCTTGGTTATCTCACGGGCGCGATACAAAAGGCACAGGCTGGACTTGGCTGCCGGGGGCGGGGCTTGTCGACCGCTCGATTGAAAGTGAGATGCGAGGCGGAGAATCACCCATGTGCAGAGCGGCAAGGCGCTCGCCTACCTCCCTGTCATTCACCGTCAGCCGATGGTTTAGACGAAGATAGTCCGTCCATGTCGGCGTGCGGAATGTCTCGGTCCAAAGCGTCGACTTCTGAAGGTCGCGCTGGAGGGTCCAGTCCCGCGCACCGGCGCGGCTCTGAACGCGCCGCCTTTCGCGCATGCAGCTCAGAAATTCATCGATACTCTCCTCGGGTATCGAGTACTCCACCTTGATCACGATCGGACCGCTCCTGGGTTTCAAAGGGAGGGCCAGTTCTGGTGGCCTGAAGTCGACGGCCGCTTGATCCGATTCCTCCCATAGCCGCACTGGCAATAGCTTTCCCACAGCCGCGACCAGCAACAGTGCCGCGGCAGCACCTTCCAAAGCCCACGTCAGCGAATAGTACTGCGCGACAGCACCCCAGATCCAGCTGCCCGCTGCCATGCCGCCGTAGGTCAGGGCGTAATAGATGGACAGGGTCCGACCAACGACCCACCTTGGGCTTGCCAACTGCACACACACGTCGGTTCCGGTCCAGGTGACAACCCAGCCAGCGCCACCGATTGCAAGCGCGATCGCCGCCACAGCCACCGACGATGTGAGGGCCATCAAAAGGCAACACGTTGCGCAAGCAACGGATGCGAGCGTGATCAATCGGTTCTGGGACGTAATGCGTCTCAAGTAGCTGCTGCCAATGCCGGCTATGAAGGCGCCTGTGCCGAAGCCAGCCAATAGCACCCCGTAAACAATTGGCCCTCCCGCCAGCTGGTCGCGAACCAGGAGGGGGAGCAGAGCAAGGATCGAGATGCTTGACAGCCCGAATAGGGTTGCACGCACAATCGCCACTCTGATCTCTGAGGATATTGCCGTGAATCGCATGCCATCATGAATGGCCGTAGTCATCCGCTCGCGCGGAAGAGGCGAAAAGCGAACTTGCCACTTTGAGCGCAGAACAGCGCTCAACGGGACCAAGTCACTCAGCGCAGCGAGGGCGAAAGCCGTAAGGGGGCCTAGCAAAGCTAAGATTACACCGCCCAGCGCCGGTCCTATGCTCCGAACCACGTTGTAGCCCACCGACATCAGCGTCACTGCGGCGGGTATGTCGCGCTTTTCCAGGATATCGCCTACCGACGCGTGCCATGCTGGATCGTTCAAGGCAAAGCCGCATCCGGCCAAGAAACTCAGTCCCAGGATCAGCCATGGACTAACAAAGCCCAGTCCCACAGCGAGTGCCAGCGCCGTGGATGCCAGTGCGATAAGGCAGTGTCCGGCAAGCATCACGCCGCGGCGGCTGAAGCTGTCTGCAATGGCTCCAGCAAGGATCGACAAGAAGAACGCGGGCAGTGTCGATGCAGCCTGTACGAGCGCAACCATTAGATCGGAGGCTGAAATCGTCGCCATGAGCCAGCTTATAGCCACGCTCTGCACCAGCCAGCCAAGGCTGGATATCTGCGTGGCTGTCCAGATAGAACGAAAGACCGGGTTGTGAAGAGGGATCAGTGTGTTTGCCGCAAAGCGCGGAGGATCTTGACGCCGCATCACTTCTCTCCTCCACTGGGTGTCGTTCGTCCGCTCATTTGCTTACAGCGGTGCGCTCTGTGCACAGACTGCGTCACAACGAAGTTCCGAAATCGCGCTCGCAACAAGGACAATGTGACATCCATGGTGCTGATGCGCCTTGAGGTACCAACCTGGCCGTTAGCTGATGGGTCCCGCAGCCCGCTGGGTGCGGTCAGTTCTGCCCTGCGACTCTTGGCTTTGGACGGTGCTAGCGCCCCGATGGCCGGCTTGTCAAACTGCCGTAGTGCCAGCACATCCATCCCATCTGTTGACCGCGATCTCCGACGAGGTCGAGCAGCAGTAGGTCAACGGCAAATCTGGGTATTTCCGCTATCCGGTCGAGCGCGTGGCCATCGTCCGGAAACCCGAAGACGTTCATCACCCAGGCGACCACCACGCCCGAGACAATGCGACACGGCGGTAGCGGTTCACCAGAGGACGTGCGTTCTACTCAGCAGGAACATTGTTCTGCCGATCGTCGGCTGCGCCAGCCGTCACGTAAAGCGGCGCCAGAGTTCTTGCACCCGTCATTGGACTCCCGCTTTGCAGGTTTCGCCTAGGGCCTGCATCAGGTCATCTATAATGTCCTGAGGATGTTCAAGCCCTACAGAAATTCGCAGCAATCCGCCTGGCGCTTCGGACTTCGCACCTTCAACGGATGCGCGATGCTCTATCAGAGAATGCGTCCCGCCAAGGCTTGTCGCCCGGACAACAATCTTCAGGCGGCCGGCCACGGCCATTGCAGCATCGGCTCCGCCCTCGACGATAAAGGATAGCATCGCTCCGTAATGGCTCATTTGCCGCGTAGCAAGATCGTGTCCCGGATCAGTTTGCAAACCAGGAAAGAGCACTTTTTCGACGCGCGGATGAGACGCCAGGGCCTCGGCCACTTTCTGGGCGCCTTCGCAATGGGCGCGCATGCGGACCGGCAATGTCTGCAGGCCCCGCAACGCCAGCCAACAGTCGAAGGGCGCTGCGACGCTGCCCTTGTGTTTCTGGACCATCCGCAATGGGCGACCGAGGGGTGACGCGTTTGGGACAATGACGACACCGGCCATCAAATCCGAGTGGCCGCCAATGTACTTTGTCGCCGAGTGCATCACCGCGTCTGCCCCGATTTCGAGTGGCAGTTGAAGCACTGGGGTGGCCCACGTATTGTCCACCACCGCCAAGGCGTCTGCCTCGTGCGCGATTGCGCAGATGGCCGCAATGTCGACAACGCGGATCATCGGGTTTGACGGCGTCTCGACCCAGACGAGGCCAGTCCGCTTCGATGTCACCGCGGCGCGCAAAGCGTCCAAATCGCGCATGTCGACGGGGGCAAAGTCGAAGCGAGACCCAATGTCGGTCTCTTCGATCAGCGAACGAATGCCGAAATACATGTCATCCGGCAGAACGATCCGACCCGCCGACGGATGGCTCTCGAAAACTGCAGCGATTGCGGCCATGCCCGAAGCGAAGGCGATGCCGTCTCCCCCTCCCTCAAGCGTCGCCATGGCCGCCTCGAACGCATTGCGTGTCGGATTTCCATCCCTTGTGTATTCGAAGCCGGACGGAAATGACCCGTTGGCGCCTCGTTCGAACGTCGTGCTGGTGTGCAGCGGCATGGATACGGCCCCCGTGGACGCGTCGACACCTCGGCCGCAGTGGATCGCCTTCGTCTCAAAACGCATCGGTTATTCCTTCCTAACGGGCAGTTGCAATTTCGTGCCGGTCATTATACTGACCGCAATACGTGAGCCGAGGACCCAAGTCAATATAATGACCAATGTTACGGAAGCGTTTGATGCCGAGCAAGCGCTTGGGCAAGCGATAGCAGCCCGGATCCGAGACTTGAGGCGTGACCAAAGCCTGACCCTGGATCGCCTGGCTAAACTAAGTGGCCTATCGAAGGGAACCGTGGTCGCGCTGGAGCAGGGTAGGGCGAACCCCAGTATCGGCATACTGTGTCGGCTGGCGGCGGCGTTTTCGCTCTCGGTGGCCGATTTGTTGAACGAGCACCCTTCCACGGTGCGCTTTCCCATCGAGCGGACAGAGACCAGGAGGCTTTGGACGAGCGCCAAGGGAAGCTCTGCGCAACTGCATTCGTCGACCTCGGGACGCACGATGTTCGAACTGTGGAGCTGGGTCATGATGCCGGGCGATGTGTTTTCCGCGGACGCTCATAGTCCGGATACGCGCGAGCTGATCTCGGTCAGTCAGGGTGCCCTGAGCGTTGTGGTAGGTACCCACGTGGAAATTTTAAGCGAAGGCGAGAGTGCGCGGCTTGTCACTGACCAACCTCACTCATATGCGGCGGCATCTGATGTGCCCGCCCACTTCACGATGGCGGTGCTTGAGCGTGGTGGACACCGAAATCCGGGGCACTCGTCGACGGCAGCGAAGATTCAGGGGCACGTTCCGTAAGGCCCCGCCGATTACTAACAACCGCACATTCGCGACAGGAGATAAACCGTTGTACGTTCCGCCTCATTTTGCCGTCCCTGATCAGAACGCCCTGTTTGACCTTATCGAGAGACACCCGCTGGGTATCCTCGTCACCCAAAGCAAAGGCACGCTGGACGCGAACCACCTCCCTTTCGAGCTTGACCGCTCGAAGGGAGACAAGGGCGTTCTCAATTGCCATGTCGCTCGCAAGAACCCAGTCTGGGAGGAAGTCGCCAATGGCGATGAGGTTCTCGTAATCTTCCGTGAGGCCGACGCTTACATCTCGCCGAACTGGTATCCGAGCAAGCATGAATTCCACAAGCAGGTGCCGACCTGGAACTATCTCGTCGTCCATGCCCACGGACGCATCACTGTCCGGGATGATGAGCGGTATGTGCGCCGCAACGTGGCGAAGCTCACTCACATGCAAGAAGCCTCGCAGCCGGTCCCATGGAAGATGGGCGACGCGCCGAAGGACTTCATCGACACGATGGTCAGGGCAATCGTCGCCTTGGAGATCGAGATCACCGGCCTGGTTGGAAAATCAAAACTCAGCCAGAACAAAGAGTTGCGCGACATTCAGAACCCTGGCGAAATGCTGCGTGCCCAAGGGGCCATTGCGATGGGAGAAGCGATGCTCGCGGCTGCGGCGGTCAAATCCCAATAGCATGTGTCTTGTCCCGACAAAGCCGCTGGTGCCGGCTTCCCGACGGGTCACCTAGTCCGCCTTGACGCACGGCAATAGCGTTTGACGGCCTGAAGCGACGCTGTGGTCACCCTTGTGATGCTTTTCCACGCGCCTGGTCAGGCGACAGGATTGCTCCGTCGTGAGGACAGGCGGGAGTTTGCAGGTTGCGGTGGGCGGGTTCGTTTCCGGCGCCTGCGCCCCGTCGTATGTCGCGAGTTGAGGAATGCGATCGAGGGCGATGTGCAGGATGCGCTGCGGGAACGTCGTCGGCTGGCACAGACGGACTTCCGATTTCACCTCGACCACCCGCGCAGCGGTTTTGAATGAGGCGCAAACGCACGCGTGTCGAATTGGGCGATTTCCCTTGGGCGCCGAGCTCGACCATGCGCGATGATGCGCTCGACGCAGCTCCAGCTGGCGGCGCCTTCAACGAACTCCTTGAACCTGCAGACCTTGCCCGAAAGCACTTGCTCTTACGGGAGATGATTGGCTTTGTCGCCGAAGCGACTGATGGAGATGTTGGTGGGCGCCGCCGCGTAGGCGACGACCCCGTAATCACAGCGGGAGCTCGCAGGCGGGGTCGACAAACACCCTTGATTGGCCGAGCTTGAGGTGCATCTCTATCAGGCTGATTGCTTATTGGGCTGGTCCAGCGTTTGATCGGACCCATGATCCATCCGACCAGCTTGTGAGGGATGCAACCGAACCAGGCGCTGCTCCCACAGTCTTCGCAGGCCCTCCATTAGAGCTGCATGCCTGGCCTGATCCGGCTCAATCATATTGAGGTGATCTCGCAACACGGCTTCGCCATCGATCCGCATCAGTAGATTAAACAAGTCGTTTGAAATTCGCACACTGTCAATGCTGGAGTGGTTCGGAATAATCTCGCAGACAGTCTCCTGATGATCTCGCGCTGTGTAAGCACGGGTTTGATGGAGGGAGACTGAGGGAGGCAATGAAATCGCAAGCGCAGTCCAATCCTGCAGCGTTGCAGCCCGTTTTTTTACCAGGAAGGGCCCGACCACAAGTCCATCCAGCTCTGTCGTCAAAAATGTGGCAATCGCGTCTGCAACCGTATCCACGATCGGTTCAGCATTGTTGTTAAAGGACGTATTGAGCAGAATTGGAGTGCCTGTCCGCTTCTTGAAGGCATTGATGACCTCCCAGTAAGCTGGGTTGGCATCGCGCGATACTGTTTGCAGCCGAGCCGTACCGTCGACGTGCGTAATGGCACCCAACAAGGCGCGCTTTGAGTCACGCACGCGAACGACGAAATTCATGAATGGAAATTCGTGCTTACCGTCCGGGAGGTCGAAAAATTCGCTCGCATCCTCTTCCAGCACAGATGGTGCGAAAGGCCTATAGCCTTCGCGCTTCTTGACCATGGCATTGATCCGGTCCTTGTTTGCAGCGGGCCGAGGGTCGGCAAGAATGCTGCGGTTGCCCAGCGCACGTGGCCCAAACTCCGAACGACCCTGCACCCAGCCGATCACGGCGCCGTTGGTGATCCAGTGGGCTGCACTGCTCGCTACGTCATAAGAGCGTTCAACCTCGAGATGTCCGGACCATGCATTCAGTTCCTGTTCCACGGCGCGGTCGCTCCCGAGATCAGGACCCCAATAGACCTCCTGCAGTCGCTCACGCGGCGCGGGGCGGCCCATCTCGTTAGAGACTATCAGCGCAGCTCCCAATGCGCAGCCAGCGTCGTGAGACGCGGGTTGCACGAAGATGTCTTCGAAAAGCCCTGAATACAGCAGCTTGCCGTTCATCGTGCAGTTGTGGGCTACCCCTCCCGCCAGACACAACCGCTTCATGCCGGTGGCCTCACGGTGGTGCCGGAGAATGTGGAACACGATCCGCTCAAGCGCTTCCTGCAGTGACGCACTCACATCTCGATGCTGCTGGGTGAAAGGCATTCCCTTTCGCCTGATCTCGATGTTGCGGAGCAACGCCGGACCGATGCGGTCGAGGTGAACACGGTAGCCACCGTTGGCGGAGAGCTCGTACAACTGCTCGAAGAGCTCGCGATAGGGAGCGGGGTCGCCATAGGGCGCGAGTCCCATTACCTTATACTCGTCGAACATGCCGTAGCCGAGACAGCGGATCGTCTCGAGATAAAACAGCCCAAGAGAATTGTCCTCCGGGAAAGCCTCGATTTGCGTAATTTCTGTGCCAGACCCTACCGCCACAAGGCCCGACAGGAAATCACCACAGCCATCAATCGCTAGAATGAGACTTTGTTCGAAGCCCGACATTGCAAAGGCGCTCACGGCGTGCGCCTGATGATGACCTACGAATGAAATACGCGAACTGTCCAACTTAGTGCCGAACTCACGCGCTAACAGGTTCTGCACCAACATTTTAGCATCCAACGGAGTGGAGAGAATGTCCGGTTGGGAAGCGGACATACCTTCAAGCATGGCGTTGGCATAGGGCTCGCTGGCGTAGACCGCGACACGATCAATGTCGCTGAGCTGAACCCCGGCCGTCGAGAGACAGTATTGAATCGAACCACTTGGCAGCTTGTTCGAGTGCTTGATTCGATTGAGGCGTTCCTCTTCTACGGCGGCTATCACCTTTCCGTCTCGGACGAGCACCGCGGCGCCATCGTGCATAAAGGCGTTCGGACGCTCGAATCGGTTTTCATGGACTTGGTCAAGTCCGCCGCTGATTCCTAGGCACAGCATTTCTTTCTCCAAATAGTAACGGGAAGCCAAGTTGGCTTACCTCGACTGTTTCCAACTAAATAGGCGTGTTGTCGCCTGCAGCTGCGACCGCCCGTCAGGCATCAGCGGCATCGAAGAAAGCCTCATAAACGATCAATGAGATGCTTCGACTGTGACGCCTACAGTGCCATCACGCCGAGAGCTTGGCTGGATCATCCAATCCTGAGCGGCTGCTGACATGTATCCGGCGATGTCGTTTTCATCGGCAGAACCAACTTGCGATGCCGCCTGTTCTTGGGAAGGGCGGCCGTCGACGAATAACAGTACCGCCCCCGTGAACTGGCCCGATTTCATTCTCCGAAGCGACCATGGTCGCACCGCCCGACATTGTCGGCCAGTTGCAACTCACTTTCTCGGCACGACCTCCACTGCACGTCAGGGCGCATCGAAGATTTTCTCCTTTGGATTATACCTAAGGCAGCTTTCGTCACGCGTTAGAGCAGCGTGTGATTGGTGCGTGAGGCTCTTTTTTGTCCATGCACGATTCCGGAAGAGTGATGAAATCGATTGTTTTGATCAAAGTCATCCACGCTATGAATAACAGCCGCAGCACATGCGTTTTCAAAGCGCTTCAGGCTTCCCGGATGGCTACTCCGATGTGAAGCGCATGGCATTCCAAGCGCTCTGTCAACCAAACGATGAGTATCGGCGTCGACCCTCATTGCCTTCGTCTTCGCGACTCCGTGACAGCGGCTGGCATTGTGTTTGTAGGGCATCGGGCGAAGATCATGTCGATCGGCCATCTCGCCTGCCTATTGACAAACCCTTGAACAATGATCCACGCACCAGCGCGATTGTGATCACGGGCGCCTCTGAGCTCTGGAGGTTCGGTTTTCTGAGGGTTCCTGGGTCTCCGAAGCGATGGAGGTAGCTAGCCTTCCTGGTGCTATACGGTTGTGCTCTTCATGGAGTGGACGCATTTGCGTCTCGAAAGCGGTTCTTCAGTGGAACCGGCGCCAAGGCCCGTCTGTGGTCGTTCAGAACACGGGGTGCCGTCTCCAAACCGGATATTGGAGCGGGCAGCCGCCGGAATTTGACCCATGGAAATGAGCGCCTGTCAGGAGGCGTTCGAAAACGGCGCGATCTTCATCGCGGCTGTTTCATGGTGTCATTCCTGACATGTTCTTTATAATCGGCAGCTTGCGGATAGTCTTGCCCGTCGCCGCCCGTAGCGCGTTGGCGACGGCCGGGCCGATCGGCGGCACACCTGGCTCACCAACTCCCGTGGGCGGCTCCTCGGACGGCACAATGTGCACCTCGACTCGCGGCATCTGCTCGATCCTGAGCGGTGTATAGGTATCGTAGTTCTCTTGGTCTACGACACCGCCCTTCAGGGTCAGCTCCTCCTGGAGGATCGCACCTAGCCCGAATCCGATACCGCCCTCCATCTGAGCGCGAATCTGGTCAGGATTTATCGCGGTGCCGCAATCTACCGCGCAGACGACGCGGTCGACCTTGAAACCATTTTCATCGTTGAGGGTGATCTCCACCACATCGGCGACATAGGTCGAGAGGCTTTCATGCAGGGCCACGCCGCGGAAACGGCCTTCCGGCAGAGGCTTGTCCCAGCCTGCCTTCTCAGCAGCCACTTTAAGCACGGCGGCATGCCGTGGATGGTGACCGAGCATTGACAAGCGGAAGTCGACCGGATCACGGTTCGCAGCGGCGGCGAGCTCATCGATCAGGGTTTCCACCGCGTAAGCGGTGTGGGTGGAGCCTACCGAACGCCACCACAGCACCGGGATGTTCACGTCCGTGGTGGTCAGCTCGACCTTCAGGTTCGGGATCGCATAGGGCAGGTTGGTGGCGCCCTCTACGGAGGTTGGATCGATGCCGTTCTTGATCATCGCCGCAGAGGTCGAACCGCCCAAGACCGATTGACCCACGATGTGGTCATGGAGAGCGACGACATTGCCTTTCTTGTCAAGCCCCGCCTTGACTGCGTGCACATAGGCCGGCCGGTACCGCCCACCCCGCATGTCATTCTCGCGGGTCCACTGCACCTTCACTGGCTTGCCGCGTCCCAGTGCACGCGCTGTGGAAACAGCTTCGATAATGACATCTGCATCCAAGACCGCGCGGCGGCCGAAACTGCCGCCGGTCTTCATCACGTGCAGCCTCACCTTGTCCGGCGTGGTGCCGCCTACCTGAGCGGCAGCCGCCTGATAAAGGTCGGGCATCTGGTGTCCGCCCCAGACATCGATGGTGCCGTCTTCGTTGATTCGGGCGGCCGCGTTGAGTGGCTCGATCGAAGCATGGACAAGATAGGGGAATTCGTAGTGCCCCTCGATGATTTTCTCAGCACTGGCGAACGCTGCGGGAGTGTTACCGTCGTCGCGCGCGGTGGCCGCGCCCAGATCGTCTGCTGCCTTGTTGTATTCGGCCATGATCTCGGCCGTGCCGCGCTCTTCGGCCTTCTCCTCGTTCCAGGTCACCTCCACGAGGTCGCGGCCCTTCAGCGCCGTCCAGGTGTCCCTGCCAACCACGGCAAGGCCTCGCGGCGTCTGGACGACATCGACAATGCCGTCGAGTGCCTTGGCCTTGGTTGCGTCGAAGCGCTCGATCTCGGCGCCGAACTTCGGCGGATGGATCATAACGGCCGTCTGGAGTCCCTCCATCATGAGGTCGATCGTGTAGGTCTGCGCGCCGTTGGTCTTGCCGGCGGAATCGTAGCGCTTGAGGCTGTCCGATCCGATCTGGGCCCACTTGTCGCGCGGCTTTAGCGGCACGTCGTCGGGAACCGGCATTCCCGCTGCGGCTTCAGCCAGGTCACCGTAGCGCGCCTGCATCCCTGAGGCGTGCGACACGACCCCGGAAGCGACTTTGATCTCGCCGGCTGGCACGTCCCACCGCTGCGCCGCGGCCGCCACCAGCAAGGCCCGTGCGGCAGCACCCGCCTTGCGGTAGCGTTCCCACGACGAGCCCATCGACGTGGAGCCACCAGTTGCCTGTGCGGCCCCGCCCCAGGCGAGATTGCCGTAGAACGCGGTATTGCCATATCCGCCGACCACGTCCACCTGCGCCCAGTCGCCGTCGAGCTCTTCCATAACCAGGGTGGCGATGCCGAAATAGGAGCCTTGTCCCATCTCGAACTGCGAGGAGTGGATGATGATTCGGTTCTCCTTTGTGATCTCGACATAGGTCTGGAAGGGGTTCGCCGGAACCTTTGCAGGGGTCGTTTGTGCGATGTCGGGCGCGGCCAGCACTGGCCGGTAGCCCACTGCGAGGCCGCCGGTGGTAACGCCCGCGCCGACGAGGAACCAGCGGCGCGTGGGCCGCACGGCAGTATGCTTCGAGAGAAACTGCGACATGCCTCAAGTCTCCAGCCGGTTGGCGGTCTCGTGGATGGCCGCGCGGATGCGATGATAGGTGGCGCAGCGGCAGAGGTTGCCGCTCATCGCCGAATCAATATCATCGTCCGTCGGCTTAGGCGTTTCTGTAAGGAGGGCCACGGCCGACATGATCTGGCCAGACTGGCAATAGCCGCATTGAGGTACGTCGAACTCGGCCCACACGGCCTGGACCGTTTCGCCTATCTTGCCCGACACACCCTCAATGGTGGTGATCGAGGCTCCTTCGATGTCGCCGACTGCGGTCTGGCACGAGCGCGTCGGCATGCCGTTAACGTGAACCGTGCAAGCGCCGCACTGGGCAAGCCCGCAACCGAATTTCGTTCCCGTGAGTCCGATGACGTCACGGACCGCCCAGAGCAGCGGCATCTCTGGATCGACGTCGAGTGTTCGCGCCTCGCCATTGAGGGTAAAAGCGACCATTGCTTGCTCTCCTTGTCCTGAGCTGGCTATCTCGTTGAGCCTCCGCCCGCCTGGCAACCGAGCTCTTGTTGCTGAGGCCTATCGACCACACCGTAGGAACGCGCAGCTCAAGCAACAAGCCGCTAGGTTGGCGAGTTACGAGATCGTGAAGTGGGTCGTGTCGAAAGGCTGGAGGCAACTGAATGTCATTTTTTGGGCGGACAGGCCGCTTTAGGCTGGGTTACACGAGACTGGACATTCGGGTCGTCGCGAACATCGACCGCTGGTCGGCCGCGTCCGGCAGGGCCCTGATTGGCTACACGAAATGAAATGGGACTATTATCGATGGGGGCCTACCTCGACCCGCAACCTCCACGACTGGACCCTCAGGTTTCCGGCTATCGTCCCGGGCGGTGGCCGAGCTCGGCGCCTCGGACGCGATAATAGGCGGTGAGGCGTTCGTCGTTGACCAGAAGGCTTGTCGCGCATTCCCAGTCTTCAGCGGGCTCTTGGCCGCGGCGGGAGACGTCAGGACCATGCTTGCCGGCTTCGACCTGCTCAAGATCGACGGCGAGGGTCTTCGCGATCGGCCACTCGTCGATCGGCGCAAAGCGCTAGTTAACCTGCTGAGACGCCGCCAAACGGCATCGTTCTGAGCGACGAGATCAGCGGCGGCAGCGACATTCTCCCGCAAGTCTCCCAGTTCGGCCTCGATGGGCATCGTCTCCAAGCTGCGTGTCAGTCCATATCGATCCGGCCGGCGCCAAGAATCGGTGAGACAAAATGCGTGCTGAGTGATGAGTTCATCGTCATCGGCTGCGAACCCGGCAACAGTTACGGCGGTCGGGAAGCGTGCTCTGGCGAATGTCGAGGACGGAAATCTGGTGTTCGCCGGCGGCATTGGCACCGGCTTCAATGCGCGCACCGGGCCGGAAGTAAAGCGCCGGCTCGATGCCATTCCAATGGATAAACCACCGATTCCTAGTTTGAAGGCGAACGGTGCGGCATGGGCGGAGTGCCCTGCGCAGTCTGTACCTCCGCAGTCGATTGTCGAGTTCGAAGGGGGTGTGATTGGCGTCGAGACCGCTCCAGCCATGGCTATCAGCACGCCGAGTGCGTTGTTTTCGATCAGTTCTCGAAATGAGCGGGTAAATACCTTTCACTTGCCGAACGGGGTTTGCTGTTCACCGGCTGGCATCCGATGGCAAACCTTTCAACGCGGCGGCGATCTGGCGCTTCGCTGCTGGGGGCAGAGGCAGGATGGGACGCGGGGGTTCGGCACTGCAAACGTCGAGCAATTCAGCGAGTGCATAGACGACGCGAAGGCTCGAGAACTCCTTGAAGAGGCTCCAGATCGGGACCAGCGCGGCATTGATCCGTCGCGCTTCGGCCGCATCGCCCTGTTGCGCCGCTGTGACGATCGTCATGCAGACCTCGGGCAGGATGCCCGCGAGGACGCTGTACCATGTGTCGGCGCCGGCGATCATGGCCTCGGCGGCGTTCCAGTCGCCGCTGTAACCAATCGAGAACCCTTCCGGCAGTGTGCGCCTATGGGCGGTCAGGTGGTTCTTGATCGCATCGCTTTTGTCTGTCGGATTCTTGATGGCGACAATCCCAGCCACCTTTGCCAGGCGGCTGACAAGGGGTGGACTGAAATGGAAATGCGTCGTTCCTGGATTGTCGTAGACGACGATCGGCAGGCCACTTTCGCGCGCCACAGTGGAGAAATGATCGAACACCTCGTCATCAGTAAGCGGGGTGTAGGAGGCGGCGGCAAGCAAACCCGCAGCTGCTCCAAGGGCCTTGGCGTCTTGCGCGAGCCCCACGGCTTCATCGGTGCGCAGCGCGCCCACACCCACCACGACCGGCATTTGCCCCGCCGTTTGGTCCAAGGTCTCGGAGAGCGCCCGCCGCCGTTGCTCGCGCGACAGATAGATGTATGTGCCGGTGCTGCCGAGAAGACCGATGGAATCGACCTGAGCAATGCCAAGCCGAGCAATCAGCCTGCGCAGGGCAACGCTATCGACGCGGCCGTCACGATTGGTCGGGGTGATGGGGAACGCGGAAAGACCGCTCAGGAATGCCATGGCAAGGCTCCAGATCTATGTGTGAGCGCAGAGGTGGCCGCACGCCAGGTCATTACAAGACGTCCAAAGCCCGCCGCAGATCGGCGATCAGGTCATCAGCGTCTTCAAGCCCCACCGAGAGACGCATGAGATCCTCGCCGACTCCATCGGCCAAATGGGCATCCTTGCGGATCGGCTGCCGAGCACGGGTGAGGCTTGCTGGATGATAGATGAGGCTGTCGGCATCGCCGAGGCTGACGGCGCGAATGATCAGGTTGAGCCGGTCCATCATCCGGCGCGCTCCTTCGTATCCAGCGTGGAGGCCAAAGGCCAACATGCCCGATCCGTTGGACATCTGTTTTCGCGCCGTCACCTGATCAGGGTGCGAGTCGAGGAACGGATAACTCACAAATGCCACCGCCGGGTGCGCTTCCAGCGCCCGAGCCACCGCAAGGGCTGTGGCGCTGTGCCGTTCCATACGCAGCGTCAGCGTCTTGAGACCGCGCAGGATTAGGAAAGCTGACATGGGCGAGAGCGCTGCGCCGGTGATGTAGCGCAGGCCCGTTTCATGCAGCGTACGGAGCGTCTGGGCGTCGCCGAGAAGCGCCCCGCCAAGGGCATCGCCATGACCATTGATGTACTTGGTCATCGAATGGAGCACGATGTCCGCCCCGTGCTCAAGCGGTCGCTGGAGCGCGGGCGAGGCGAAGGTGCTGTCGACTGCAACCCTTACACCGCGCGCGTGAGCGCGCTCGGCAATTGCCGCTATGTCGAGGATGCGGCTCAGCGGATTCACCGGCGTCTCGAAGAAAACCAGCCGCGTCCGCTCGGTGATCGCAGCATCGAGATTGTGAGGATTTGACAGATCGACCGCGACGACCTTGACGCCGAAGCGGGGGACCGCCTGTTCGACCATGGCAAGCGTGTTCGCATAAAGCGTCTTGTGGACGATGAGTTCATCGCCCTGGGACAGGAGCGACAGGATCAGAGTGCCGAAGGCCGCCATCCCCGAGGCAACAACCAGCCCTGCCTCGGCTCCTTCCAGATTCGCGAGCCGCTGCTCGAGGATCTCGGTCGTGGGATTGTATTCGCGCGCATAGAGCCTTCCACCTAGGGCGGCGGCGGCATCGTTTGCTGCCACGCTTTCGAACCCATAGGTTGACGTCAGGAACACTGGCGGCTGGACGGCATTGGAAAAGCCGGCCGGATCGTAGCCATGATGGATCGCCCGGGTGGCAAATCCGGGGCTGGTGCGGTTGAGCGACCCCGTGGGAGCATCGGTTTCGGATTGATGGGAGCTGGTCATTCGGCCTCTGCGATCTCTCTTGGGGTTCCGAAAGATTGACGGCAACCTGGCCAATGTGAAATATCCAGTTGGCGATGAAAGAGATGGTCCAGTCTTCAAGTGCCGGGTCTGCAGCGCGCTCGCATGCGATGGGTGCACGCCAGATATACGAAGCCCTTCGCGAGCAAATCCTCGGCGGCGTCTACGAAACCGGCAGTCAGTTGCCATCCTCCCGGGCCCTGGCAAATGACCTCGGCGTTTCGCGAACCACGGTGACGGTCGCCTATGAACAACTGGCTGCGGAGGGTTTCATCGAAGTCCGTCAAGGCGCACGACCTCGCGTTGCGTCTTCGTTGATGGGCCATGGGACGGGGCGCACTCACGCGCAACGGGTCGGCCCAATCCACCTGTCCGCATATGGCGAGCGGCTGCGCGCGACGTCACCCTGGCCAGATTATCTGCCGACTGGGCTGAAGGTCGAGTTCCGCTATGGCGACCTCGCGCCGTCGGATTTCCCTTCATTGGTCTGGAAACGCGCGATGAACGAGGCGATGGGGCAGCGCCCGCTGCGTCTTGCCTATGACGATCCTCGCGGCTCGCGCCGGCTTCGCCAGGCGCTTCAGGGCTATCTCTGGCGCGCCCGGACCCTGAGCTGCGACCTCGACCAGATCATAGTTGTGAACGGTTCGCAGCAGGGCCTTGATCTGTGCGCGCGCCTGCTTCTCGATCCCGCCGACCGTTTCGTCATCGAGGATCCGTGCTACAGGATGGCGCGTCAGGTCTTTGCCAGTACGGGTGCCTCACCCATCCCGGTCATCGTCGACGAAGACGGGATGAGGACCGAGTTGCTAGCGGGGATCGGAGCACGACTGGCTTATGTGACGCCATCGCATCAGTTTCCGCTGGGCGGCGTCATGCCGATCGCGCGCCGCCATCAGCTTCTGAAATGGGCGCGGCACAACAACGCCTATGTGATCGAGGACGACTACGACAGCGAATATCGCTACGACATCAATCCGGTCCCTCCGCTGCACAGTCTCGAGGACCACGGGGCTGTCATCTACCTCGGCACGATCTCCAAAACGCTCTCGCCGATGCTGCGCATCGGCTACCTCGTCGTCCCGCCCGAATTGCAGGAGGTCTTCGCAACCGCCAAACAATTCGCAGACCGGCATTCGCCGGTCGCTGAACAGGAAGCGCTGGCATCGTTGATCGAGAGCGGCGGCTACGAAAGCCATGTGCGCCGTGTGCGCAGGCTGAACGGCGAGCGTCGGGAAACGTTGTTGGGTGCCTTGCAGCACAGCTTCGGGGATCGCATCACTGTCCAGGGAGCAGATGCGGGACTGCACGTCGCGGTTTGGTTCAATGACCTGCCACGATCGCGGGAAACGGCCTTGGTCGAATCCGCCCGCGACGCTGGCCTGGGGCTACACCTGATCTCGCCGCTCTACGAACGGCCATCGGACGAAGGCCGCACCGATCGCGTCGGACTTGTCATGGGCTATGCCGCCTTGAGCATTCGGCAGATCGGGAAGGGCGTTGAGGTCCTGCGAGAGGTTGTCAAGCAGGTGCAAGACGCGATGCCGGCGCGGAACAACTGAGCCGGGGCGACGCCGAAAGCTGGCGCTGAAAACGGTCCGAGGGCCCCCCGTATTTCTTTCCAAACAGCCAACTGGACCGGGAAAATGCCATGCAACTGGCGCTGTTGATCAGGCCAGTTTTGCAGCAGGTTTCCACGGACGAATTTCCGAGAGCGATGATGACCTGGCGAGGAAAGCTGCTTCACGTCCATATCGCGCCTGCCGCCTCCTATGAAATGGAGGAGCTGGCGCAGGCGCAGCTTATTGCCGGCCAAGGCGTTGTCGGAGACCGCTACTACCTGGGGACGGGGACCTATTCCGCGCGTCCTGACGTTCGCGAAGTGACGCTGATCGAAGCTGAAGTCTTGGACGCCATCGCCCAGGGCGAACCCAGAATTCCGGGCTTCAAGGCCAAGCTCGCACCCGAAGATCACCGGCGCAATCTGACGACACGAGGCGTTCCGCTTAGCCATCTTGTCGGCAAACGCTTCCGGGTCGGGGAAACGATTCTCAGGGCCGCCCGGATGAATGTGCCGTGCAAGTATATCGAGGAGTTGCTCGGGCTTCCGGGTCTCTACGAGGGGCTTCTGAACCGCTCCGGCCTGAACTGCACAATCGAGGTCGGGGGCGTGATCCGCCCCGGTGATCTGATCTTGCCCATCGACGAGTGAAACGCCATGGCCTCGCCGCGCATCATCATGAAGCTGACCGTGACCGCCGCCCGCAAGGAGCCGGGCGACGTGCTGGTCATCGACCTGAAACACCCACGCAAACCTGTGCTGCCGGCGTTCGAAGCGGGTTCTCACGTCGACGTCCATCTGCCTGAAGGGAAGGTGCGTCAGTATTCACTTTGCGGCGACCCGACCGAGCTTGGCCGCTACACCATCGCGGTGAAGCGCGAGAATGACGGCCGTGGCGGCTCGGCGTGGATCCACGAAACCATTGCCGTCGGCTCCACACTGCCTGTCTCCGCGCCACGCAACCATTTTGCGCTCAAGCCAGGCGAGGGGCCGACTTTGCTGCTGGCAGGGGGAATCGGGATCACCCCGATTCTGGCCATGGCGCGCGCGCTCACCCGGCAGGCCAAGCCCTTCGAGTTGCACTATTTCACCCGCAGCCGGGCGCTCACGCCACTCTTGGCGGCGATCGGGAGCGATCTTCCTGGCGGCAATGTGCGGATCCATTTCGACGACGAGCCTCAGACCCGGCAGAACATCGCCGCGCTGCTGGCGAACCGTTCGGACGACGCGCAGACATACTACTGCGGACCGCCTGGCTTCATGGCGGTTGTGGGGCGCGCGGCTCAACACTGGCCCGAGGGTACTGTTCATTTCGAAACTTTCCAGCCTCCCGAGTTTGATGGCGCGCCACCGGAACCGTTCGTCATAGAACTGGCTGAGGGCAGGGTGGTTGAGGTTTCGGCTGAGACCACGGCACTGGCCGCCTTGCGTGCGGCCGGTGTGCCGTTGATGGCCTCGTGTGAGAACGGGGTGTGCGGGACCTGCGAATGCGCAATGCTGGCGGGACAGCCGATCCATCGGGATGCCGTCCTGTCCAAGGAGGCACGCGGCCACCGCTTCATCCCCTGTGTGTCGCGCGCGACAGGTGTGTTGAAACTCGATCTTTGACCATTTGGGCGGGGGTCCTGTGAGACCGGCAGCTGATTTGCGGGAAACTGAATGACGAGGAAACTGGAATATCTGAACGAGATCGAGCGCTGCGTCTCCTGGCTCGCAGCCTGGACGATCCACCACGCCAACCACGTCCGCGAGGGCGATGAGATCAAGGTCGGGGGGCATCAGGCCTCGTCCGCGTCGCTGAGTACCATCATGACCGCGCTCTACGGTTCGGTCCTGCGCCCGCAGGATCGGGTGGCGGTCAAACCCCATGCGGCGCCGATCTTCCATGCACTTCAGTATCTGGCGGGCAACCAGACCCCCGAAAAGCTCATGAACTTCCGCGGCTACAAGGGCGCGCAGAGCTACCCTTCGCGGACGAAGGATGTCGACGATGTCGACTTCTCGACCGGGTCGGTGGGTCTCGGCGTTGCTCAGACGCTGTTCTCGTCGCTGGTGCAGGACTACGTCTCGGGTCACGGCTGGATGAAGGAGCGTGCCGAGGGCCGAATGGTCAGCCTGATCGGCGACGCCGAGATGGACGAGGGCAACATCTACGAGGCCCTGATCGAAGGCTGGAAGCACGGGCTCAGGAACTGCTGGTGGGTGGTCGACTACAATCGCCAGTCGCTCGACGCCGTGATCCGGGAGGGCCTCTGGCAGCGTTTCGAGCAGATTTTTCGCAACTTCGGCTGGGACGTGATGGTCCTGCGCCACGGCGCTCTGCAAGAGGCTGCCTTTGCCGAGCCGGGGGGCGAGAAGCTGCTCGAGTGGATAGAGCGCTGTCCGAACCAGCTCTATTCGGCGCTGACCTTCCAAGGGGGTGCTGCCTGGCGCAAGCGGCTGCTCGACGAGATCGGAGACCAAGGGCCGGTCACCACTCTGATCGAACGCCGCTCCGACGACGAGTTGCAGGCGTTGATGACGAACCTTGGCGGGCATGACATGCCGAGCCTCCTCGAAGCCTTCGAGGCGGCGTCCAGGCATGACCGTCCCGTCTGCTTCATCTGTTACACCATCAAGGGCTACGGTCTGCCGCTTGCCGGACACAAGGACAACCACGCGGGGCAGATGACGCCCACGCAGATGGAAGACTACCGCCTGCAAATGGGCGTAAAGCGGGGTGAGGAGTGGGACAAATGGGCGGCCGCCACCTTGCCGGAAGCGGAACTTGACGCCTTCTTCGCAAAGGCGCCGTTCTTCAGTGAGGGGCGTAGGAGGCTGTCTGCGCCGTCGGTGCCGGTGCCTGAAACCCTTCCGTCACCGGGGCAGCCCGGCAAGCCGCTCTCGACCCAGATGGGGTTCGGCCAGATCCTGAACGACATCGCACGCGAGCGCAGTCTGCTTGCCGACCGCATTGTCACCACCTCGCCCGATGTGACGGTCTCGACCAATCTCGGTGGCTGGGTCAACCGGCGCGGCCTTTTCGCCCGGGAGAGCATGGCGGACACCTTCAAGGCCGAACGCATTCCGTCGACCTTTACCTGGGAATTTGGGCCGAAGGGGCAGCACCTCGAGCTCGGGATCGCCGAGTCGAACCTGATGATCATGCTCGGGGCACTCGGTCTCTCGCACTCGATCAATGGCGTGCGCCTGCTGCCGATCGGGACAGTCTATGATCCCTTCATCTACCGATCGGCCGACCAGCTAAACTACGCCTGCTATCAGGATGCGCGCTTCATGCTGGTCGCAACGCCCTCGGGCGTGACGCTAGCGCCCGAGGGCGGAGCACACCAGTCGATCGGCACCCCATTGATCGGCATGGCGCAGGATGGGCTTTGCGCCTTCGAACCGGCCTTCGTCGACGAACTGTCCGTGATCATGCGCTTTGCCTTCGATTACATGCAACGTAATGGCGAGGGGGATCCGGATGAGATGACGTGGCTGCGTGATCAGACCGGAGGATCGGTCTATCTTCGCCTGTCAACCCGGCCGCTCGAGCAGCCGCTGCGCGACATGAACCCGGCGCTCGCGCGGGACATCGTCAATGGCGCCTATTGGCTGCGTCCGCCTGGGCCCAACGCGAGTGTCGTCATTGCTTATCAAGGCGTCGTCGCGTCGGAGGCGATTGCCGCGACGGGTCTTCTGGCGGAGGACCGGCGCGATGTCGGGCTGCTCGCGATCACCTCCGCGGACCGGCTTAATGCGGGCTGGCAGGCGGCGGAACGTGCCCGGCAGCGTGGCGCGATTGGCGCCCTGAGTCATATCGAGCGGCTGCTCGCGCCGCTATCGCGTGACTGCGGCATTGTCACCGTGATCGACGGCCACCCGGCGACGCTCGCGTGGCTCGGTGGGGTTAACGGGCATCGCGTGAAGGCGCTCGGGGTCGAGCAGTTCGGCCAGACGGGGACTATTGCGGACCTATACCGTCACCACGGCCTGGACACCAACGCCATCGTACATGCGGCGCAGGCGGTCAGTGCGGGACCGGCTGTTCGCTACCGCAAGGCGCTGCCTTGACCATGAGCGACCGGATGCTCCGTGGCTGGTACGGATCGGCTGTTTCCACGGGCGTTCCGGTTCGCTTCAAAGCGGACAGGGCCGGGACACTGTGGACGTTCTGATCGCGCTTGAGTAGCTTGTGCGACCCCCAGGGTCACCTGGGAATACGCAGGGATGCGGCTTTTATTTAGCCTTGCGCCCAATTACGAATTCGATCCAATCCAGTCCGGAGCAAAAGCTCCGCATCCTCCCGATTTTCGGCTTCGACGTAGCACCGCATTTCCGGGGCATTTCCGGATGGACGCAAATGCAAGACACGCTTATCCGCGAGAGTGATACGAAGTCCGTCAACATCGCTAACCTTGCTTACCACTCCAATCGACCCGACGAAGGCGGCGATGTTAGTTTCCGCTGTACGAAGGTATGTCATGAGGCGAGTGCTGCTTTCGACGGAAAAATTTTCCAAGCGATCCGCCGCCGCCGCCGGCAATTGAAAGGAACTGCCAATCTCCGACAGTGGCTGCCCACTTGTATTAACAAGGGAAAGTGCCGCGAGGATGGGGAGAAAACTGTCGCGTGTAGGTAGCGCCGGCAGTTTAGTTCCGTTCGGGTCAAAGTCCGTGCCTGTCAATAAACCACCGTTTGCTTCGAAACCAACCACGCGCTCGTGACCCGACGCAACCAAATCGAGCATGGCAGCAATAACAAATGGCGATCCAACCTTGGTACGCACGACTTTAAAAGAACCTGCGGTCTCGATACCAGAGTTTGATGTGACCGGCGTGACGACTGCCTTCGCTTGCAGGAAGTTCGCCGAAATCAGGCCTAACAAATCACCGCGAAGGGGGTCTCCGTGGTCGTCAGCTACCAGTGGGCGGTCACCATCGCCATCTGCCGAGACGACCGCATCAAGCCGATGCTCTTTGGCCCAGAGCTTGAACTGTTGAGCAGTCTCGTCAGAGACCGCTTCAGTGTCGACAGGAATGAAACCTTCCGAACGTCCCAGGGTTACGACCGTCGCACAGTGACATGAGAGAATGTCAACCAAGAGATCGCGCGCGACTGTGCTGTGCTGATATACGCCCACCGTTAAGCCCTTTAGAGCATTATTCTCCATAAGCTTTCGATTGCGCGCCATGAAAAAAGCCTTGCATTCGGCCTCCCGGTGCTGCCGACGTGCAACAGCACCTTCAAGGACGTATCCGCGCTTCTCCAACTGCAAGGCGATGCGCGTTATCTCCCGCTCATCACCTTTGTCGATCTCACCGTCGGGTCGATAGAATTTTATTCCATTACGGTCGGCCGGAATGTGCGAGCCTGTGATCATCAAACAACCACTCTTACGCGCCTGAGCATACAGTGCCAGGGCAGGGGTGGGGACTGCGCCGCAATCGACTACGATGAAGCCGAGCGCCGACAGTGCCGCCGCACAGACGGCGGCGATGGCCGGACTCGAGGCGCGAAAGTCGCGCCCTATGAGTATCTCGTCGCCAATTCTGGCCAGGCCGGATTCCAGCAGGAATGTCGCGAATGCCGTTGCATATAGGGCAGAGGCGGCCCCTGCCAATTCTGTCGCTAGGCCCCGTAATCCACTTGTTCCGAATTTCATACCAAATCCGACGTTGCTAACTGGTTTTTAAAGGTGACATGCTCAAACCTTAGCTCGTCCGGAATGCCCATCGACAGATTCCTCGGACGAGAACAAGAAGTACATTCCGTTAGCGTAGACGCGTTCGGTTCTGTACGGTTACCCTTGTGAGGATTGGCGCGGTCGGCGTCGTCGTGGGCAGCGCACCGTGACCTTCATGGCGACGAGGTTGGAGCGGATGGGCTTGAGATCCGGCAGGGCTCCTCGCGGCTGGCTCACATGAGCGCTCGCCATCGAGTGATTGTCTCAGTCCACATTAGCTCTGGGTCCCGAAAGCGCGTACAGGCCTGAGGCGCAGCAAATCCTTTTATTTATCGCCGTTCGGTGTAGCTCCCGTTCAGAAATGCATGATAGGCACTCTCGATGCCTTCCATGAGAGTGATCTTTGCTGCCCATCCCAAAGTGCGCAGCTTGTCGACGCTCATCAGCTTTCGCGGTGTACCGTCAGGTCTAGAGTGATCATGCGCAATCTCCCCAGTAAATCCGACTACACGGCAGATCACTCTTGTCAGCTCTAGGATCGTGATGTCCTGTCCGCAGCCGAGATTGACGTGCTCATGGTCAGAGTAGTTCTTCAGAAGGAAGACTAATGCGTCGGCGCAGTCGTCGACGTGCATGAATTCCCGACGTGGTGTGCCCGTGCCCCAGATGGTGATTTGCTTATCACTTATGAGCTTAGCTTCATGCGCTTTCCGGATCAGCGCTGGGACGACGTGGCCTGACTGCAAGTCATAATTGTCGCCTGGCCCGTAGAGATTCGTCGGCATAGCGGAGATGTAATCGCGGCCATATTGCTCGCGATAGGCTTGAGCCATTTTGATGCCGGTGATCTTGGCGACGGCGTAGCATTCGTTGGTGCGCTCTAGTGGCCCGGTCAAAAGCGCGCTTTCAGGAATGGGCTGTGGTGCCATCTTCGGATAGATGCAAGACGAGCCGAGGAAGAGGACGCGGTCGACATTGTTTTCGTGGGCTGCCGCGAAGATATTGGCCTCGATCATCAGATTGTCGTAAAGAAAGTCGACCGGATAGGTGGCGTTCGCGAGAATGCCGCCTACCTTTGCCGCCGCCATGACGATAGCGTCCGGTTTCATCACTGCCACGAAGTTTTCAACTTCGGTCTGTCGCTTAAGATCTAGCTCTCCCCGAGGGGCGGCCACAACTTTGCAGTCTTCGGACGCGAGGCGGCGTACAACAGCGCTGCCCACCATACCTTTATGGCCAGCGACCCACACGGTTTTTCCGTTCAGATCATACATTACGCTTCCTTCATGACTACAGATGTCTGCATGACCTTCAGGTCTTCGCGGACCATTTCCGCAGCAAGGTCGCGCACGGATATCTCATGCACCCAGCCGAGCTTCTCCTTCGCCTTGGTAGCGTCACCCAGGAGAAGATCGACTTCCGTGGGGCGGAAGTAGCGTGGGTCCACTTGGACTAGGCATCTGCCGCTCGCTAGATCATAGCCCTTTTCGTCGACACCCTTGCCACGCCATTCGATCTCGACGCCGACATCTTCGAAAGCCCACTCGACGAATTGGCGGACAGGAGTCGTTTTGCCCGTAGCCAGCACGTAATCATCCGGTTGATCCTGCTGCATCATCATCCACATACCTCGCACGTACTCACGCGCATGGCCCCAATCGCGTTGAGCATCGAGATTGCCGAGATAAAGCTTGTCCTGCTTGCCCAGGTAAATAGCAGCGGCAGCGCGGGTGATCTTGCGCGTCACAAAAGTTTCGCCACGAAGGGGGCTTTCGTGATTAAAAAGAATGCCGTTGGAGGCGTGCATACCATAGCCCTCGCGATAATTGACGACCATCCAGTAGGCGTAGAGCTTGGCGGCGGCGTAAGGGCTGCGCGGATAAAAGGGCGTCGTTTCGTTCTGCGGTACGGACTGCACGAGGCCGTATAGCTCTGACGTCGAGGCTTGATAGAAGCGGGTCTTGTCCGTCAGACCGAGGAGGCGAATCGCCTCAAGAAGTCGCAATGTACCGATACCGTCCGCGTTTGCTGTGTACTCAGGTGTTTCGAACGACACCTGGACATGGCTCTGAGCAGCCAAGTTGTAAATTTCGTCTGGCTGAGATTCCTGAACCACGCGGATGAGGTTAGTCGAATCAGTGAGATCACCGTAATGCAAGATTAAGCGCGGATCGGATTCGTGCGGGTCTTGGTAGAGGTCTTCGATACGACCGGTGTTGAAGGAAGAGGAACGTCGCTTAATCCCATGAACGATGTAGTCTTTTTTGAGAAGAAGACGGGCAAGATAGGCACCATCCTGTCCAGTTATGCCCGTAATAAGAGCAACTTTCCTGCTATCACCCATTCTATTCCTGCTCTATTAAAGTTTAAAGTTTCGGCTCCGGCTCGCCACGCCGACACAATGTGCGGCCCGCCCGGTGCCCTATGGAGCACTTCGACAAGGTGCGGCGCGAAGATCGTCATTGACGGTCCGCCAGCCGAGCACACCTGCTCTGCTTAGAGTCACGAGCAAAAATAGAGTCGCGCCGCTAACCTGTCGGACTCGTACATGCGGTCTGAGTGCCGCTCAGCTCACGCCCTGAGCGACATGTACTCCCAGCACCTTGCAGCTGATTTGCTCTTCTATTAGCGAGTGAGGACGCCTTTCTTTCTTGCTTCAGCGTCTTCTAATGGGAATTGTTTGGATCCGTGAAATCGATTGTTTGGATAAAGTGCATCCACAGAATGGATGGTCTGAGCGAGCAGCGGGGGCGCATCGCCGGCCCGGAGTCGTAGCGCGAGCTTCCGTTCGGGGCGAGGACAAAGTTCGTGGCCGCGAGCCGTCACCACAGCATCCGGCACAGGTCGTGCAGAACTTTGGGAGCCGACTGCGGATTCTGTCGATCAGCTGGTTCCAGGCGCGTCGAGCCGTCCACCTCATCTCGCCCGGTACCGGTTGCTGTATGCAGCCTTGCACCCTTGGCGTACGGCGTCGACGGAATGATTCGCTTCGGCAGGCAGTGTCGTAGCGTTTCCGGCTCTTTCGGCTCTATTGACCGGGCCCGCGTCAGCCGAGCCCCTTCATCATGGCATCCAACACATGGATGGCCGGCATCCACTCAATAGATTTTACATATGCGGCGGAGGCCCAGTAGAGAAGGCTGAACCGGAAGCGAGGGCAACCCCAAGCGAGGGCATCGGCTTCAAGCTTTGCGAGCGTCACGGGATTAGTGGGCAGTGCTGAGTGAGCTCTTCTGCCCTATGGCCCGGCCTCTGCCAAGGGCCCGGCGTCAGGGTCTACTAGTGTCGACTAAGGATTCCAAACCGGATGCAACCTCCTCTCCGAAACGAGATTTCCGAAAATGCATGTTAGTGGATTGGAAAAGCGCCGGTTCGTCGTCTCTCGGAGGCGTACGGGGTTCGGTGATTGTCTGTGGTCGTTGGCGGCCGCTTGGCGCTACGCGCAGCGGTCGGGACGAACTCTAGCCATCGACTGGCGGGGGGCCTGCTACCTCGACCAACCCTTCACAAATGCGTTTCCGGTGTTCTTCCAGCCGATCAATGACATCGCTGGGGTGCCGGCTATTTCCGACGACCGGATCAACGACGTTTCCTTCCCTGGTCCATTCTTCCCGGAGTGGTGGAACAGGCCGGCGATCGAGTGCCTTTACCGGCCAGATGAGCAGATTTTCCAAGAGCGCGATGAGTTGGGCGAGCTCTTTCAGGCCGAACACGATGTCGAAGCGAACACAGTAGTGTGTGACGCTTGTCTGATGTGGCGGTGCGATGAGGATGCAGAGCGGCAGGTGTTCCAGAGTGTCCAGCCTCGGCCAGAAATTCAAGCCCGCATAGATGCCATTTATCAGGAATGTTTTGAGGGGCACAGCATCATCGGGATTCATGTTCGGCACGGTAACGGTGAAGACATCATGGAGCATGCGCCCTACTGGGCCGATCCGGAGCTCGCCGTTGGGCAAGTGTGCGCTGCAATTGACAACGCTAAGGCGTTACCGCACCCTAGGCCTGTGCGGCTGTTCTTATGCACGGACAGCGCGCGGATACTGGATCTTCTGTCGGCCAGGTTTCCCGATCTGCTCACTGTCCCGAAGCACTTCGGATCCAATCAAGGTGGCCCCTTACACACTGCAGCACTCGGGATTGACGGCGGAATTTCCGCCCTCGTTGAGATGTATCTTCTCGGGCGCTGCGATACCGTAATTCGGTTTCCCCCGACGAGCGCCTTTACACGATATGCACGTCTATTCGCACCACGGGTAATTGAATTCGATCTGAAAGAGCCAAGTCGTTTGACTTTGATAGAAGGCAGCCAAGTCTCTGATCTCAGTTAAGACCCGCGACCTGCGCAATTCGGCAGACGCAACCAACAGGCATAGTTGAATGCGCATTTCTCACCGACGCCAGTGGAGGCGTCGTACATTACCGATAGCGTCGTCATCTGACGCCGCCTGCAACGCACCAGAACTTCGCTGTTACGCCGGGGCCGCAGACAAGCCAGAGCGACGGCGATCGTGACGCTGACGCTCGAAACAACGCGGGCGATCACTCCAGAGACGAAATTGAGGTTGGTTATGAAAGTCATTCCCGTGATCATCAGCGGCGGAGCCGGATCGCGGCTATGGCCCGCCTCAAGGCAATCGCACCCCAAACCTTTCCTCAAAGTGGCGGATGGATATTCTCTCATTCAGCAGACTGTGCTGCGCGCCGCTTCGATAGAAGGTGTCGTGGAACTCGTCGCTGTGACATCCGGGGAACACCTCTTCCTGACCAAGGACGAATTTGACGAACTGGATTCCGTGGTCCTGCCACGCACGTTTCTGCTCGAGCCCGAAGCTCGGGATACGGCCGCCGCCGTGGCTGCAGCCGCGATCCATGCGAGGGCAACGCAAGGCCCTGACGCGATCCTGTGCGTTTTCCCGGCCGATCACCTGATTAGCAACCTGCCAGCGTTTCTAGACGTCATGGGCCTGGCCATGGAACATGCGAAGCTCGGGCGGATCGCCACATTGGGCATCACCCCAACCAGACCGGACACGGCATTCGGCTACATCGAAGCAGATGGTGAGAACGTCGTCCGTTTCGTTGAAAAACCGGATCTGGATACAGCCAAAGCCTATGTCGCGTCTCAACGCTTCTTCTGGAACGCCGGTATCTTTTGCTTCAGTGCGCAAACCATGCTTGACGAGATGGTTTTGCATTGTCCCGAGGTGCTCCAGGCCGTCGCCGACAGCTACCAGAACGCCCGCGCCAGTCAATGCCAAGGCTTTGCCAAAATCGAACTCGCGCCTGAGCATTTCGGCTCCGCGCCGCGAATCTCGCTCGACCACGCTGTCATGGAGAAGACTAACAGACTTGCCGTGATTCCCTGCCACATGGATTGGAACGACATCGGATCTTGGAACGCAATGGCCGATTTAATCGCCCCCGACGAAAGCGGGAACAGGATACACGGCGATGTGCACATGGTCGACACGACCGGCACCTATGTGAGCTCCGACAAGCGCGTCATCGGCACGGTGGGCGTAAGCGATCTGGTGATCGTTGATTCCCCGGACGCTTTGCTTGTCACATCCCGCGACCGCGTTCAGGACGTTAAGAAGCTCTTCGAGAGCCTCAAGGCTTCGGGACATGAAGCCCATCTGGTCCATAGCACGGTACACCGGCCCTGGGGTACCTTTACGGTTCTGGAGGAAGGCGAGCGCTTCAAGATCAAACGCATCGAGGTGAAGCCCGGTCGCCAGTTGAGCCTGCAGATGCACTATCATCGTTCGGAGCACTGGGTCGTGGTCAGCGGCTCCGCCAAGATCGTCAATGGCGAGCAGGAGTTGTTCCTAGGGACAAACGAATCTACTTACATCCCCTGCGGCCATAAGCATCGGCTCGAGAACCCAGGCAGAATTGACCTGGTGATCATTGAAGTGCAGAGCGGTGATTATCTCGCCGAAGATGATATCGTTCGCTTCGACGACGAATATGGTCGAACGTAGATAGCAGTACAAAAACCTTAAACGACGAGCCGTCGCTCAAGGATCTCTGTCGTGGGTTCTGGGCCTGACATTGGCAAGCAGCGGGCCGAGCGTGTCATGTTATCCGCCCCGCACTCTCATGAGGCACTCGATCGTGGTCGAAAACATCGGTGAGCGCTTGACAGCGCGCCGTCCGCGGCAACGAAGACTTCAGATCTTTCTTAGCCGGACCAGTTGCTCAGCTGTTCAACGGCACAGCCGTATTTCAGCCTGTAGGCGGCAACGAAATCCTCATCGCTGCAGATGCAGCGGCCGCTGGAATCTTTGGCTTTCGGATCATGGAGGTGAGAACCAAGGGGGGCGCAGTAGATTCACGCGAGTGCTGGTCGTCGGACTCATCGGAAAACCCGCACTATGCTTGACCAGGTCTGCGGCAAGCATGATCCCGGCAAGCGCTGATTGAAAGGCCATCGGAACCACAGTTCGAACGAGACGACTTCCTTCGCTAAGCTGGAACACCAGACCGCCGCAGATAGCCTGCTGATAAAAAGAACGGAGGGGCTGGCCAACAAACGCGGCGAGCGGCTCAAACGGCACAGCCATCGCCGTAGCCACCCGAGCTACGAACTCATTGGGGACTCCGGTATTGGTCTGCAGGAGCGTTTTTACCTCATCGTGTGCTTCCGGCATTCCGAGTTCCTCCGCGACCAGTTGGTGTTCGTCCTTGGATTTGCCGGTCGGCATGTACATGCAGCAAAGGCAAGCCTGGCCGTCATCGAAACCATGCCGCGAGATGCCTAGATCTTGCTCCTGAGTCCAGGCGTTCGCGATCCATCGAGGCAGAGCACCTTGGACAGCTAGACGGTCGGCGGCGGTGTCAAGCGCCGCACCCACTCGGTCGAATACCCAGTCGCCCCGGCGCGCAACATATTCTGCCCACTTCATAGGGTGCGCCTCGACTTCAAGGGCGGTGGCCCGAAGGGCGTTGGTTGCGAGGGCCGCCTTAGAGAGGCCGACCTCCGCCTGACCTGCCAACACGTAGCGCTGCAGGTTTGAGAGTTCGATAGCTTCGTGATCAACTACATGCAGGCGCCCCGACAGACCGGATTGCCTCGCCAGCGCCCAGAGCGAGCCATGGCCTATCGCGCCGAGCCCAACGAGGTGCGTTTCGCCAAGGTCGACAGGGAAGTTTAAGGGGCTGGAATCGCCGGCGTTGCTCTTGTTGTAGGTGCATAAAGAGAGGTCGATGTTCTCGTCCAGCTCGGCGCCGGTCAGCTGGGAAGCAAAGATGGTTCGAAAGACGTTGGCCGCGGCGAAGCAGCTTGCGGCGCCAGCTCCATAGGGCAGCAAGCTCGAGCCAGAGCTCACCGGGTCCGTACGCGACAGCTTTGCCGCCCAACCCTGGGATCCCATGAAAAACATTGGGCACCGAAGTGATGGGTGCACCGCGCCTGCAGCTACACAGACCGTCGCATACTTGCCGGAACGCCGGATGCTGATTTTGGATTGATCGACTTTGCCAAGCGCTCGAGCGCTTGGGCTTGAGAGCTCGCGGCCATATCCAGGGGGAGTATGGCCAGAACCGGATACAGTCTGGCAAGCAACCTGACCGTAAGGTCAAGCGTCGCCTGGCCCTCTGCACACGAAGCGGCTTGGCTGTCGAAGGCCACAGCCACAACCTGCTTTCCGAGGGCTGCTTTGAAGTCGCATAGATGAAAGTCGGCCAGCACCTGAGAAGCTGCCGTGGCGGCGCGGTCAATGAAGTTAGCGAGTGCCATCGTTCAACCCGTTATCGTGATCATCCGCCTTAGTGCCGCGGATGGGAACTCATCCCAGTTCGCCTTCGCGTCAAGTCGATTGGCGGCGACCGCGCGGGCTATTACGGCCGCACCCTTGTGACGCGCGTCGGCAAGCTCGAGCTGCGGGTTCCGCAAGACCGTGCCGGGCGCTTCTCCACCGAGCTGTTCGAGCGCTACCAGCGTTCCGAGCGGGCCTTGGTGGCGACGCCTGGCCGAGATGTTCGTGCAGGGCGTGTCGACCCGCAAGGTGAAGGCGATCACGGAAGAACTGTGCGGCCATGCCTTCTCGGCTTCGTCGATCTCGGCCATCAACAAGCGGCTGGACGAGAGCCTCGCTGCCTTTGCCAGGCGCCCCCTTCAAGAGCCGTTTCCTTACCTCATCCTCGATGCGCGCTACGAGAAGGTGCGTGAAGCCGGTGTTGTCATGAGCCAGGCGGTGCTGATCGCGGTCGG
>NZ_JAMYPB010000039.1:0-61627 GCF_040320135.1 Mesorhizobium sp. M0772
CCCGTGATCATGTTCTTCACATAGTCGGCGTGGCCGGGGCAGTCGACATGGGCGTAGTGGCGCGCTGCCGTCTCGTATTCGACGTGCGCCGTCGAAATGGTGATGCCGCGGGCCTTCTCTTCGGGCGCCGCATCGATCTGGTCGTAGCGCTTGTATTCGCCAAAATACTTCGTGATCGCCGCCGTCAGCGACGTCTTGCCATGATCGACGTGGCCAATCGTGCCAATGTTCACATGAGGCTTGTTACGCTCGAATTTACCTTTTGCCATAGTCTCTTTCCTTGGACGGCCTTGACCTTCAGTTCAGTCGAATGCGGGGCGATTAGCGACTACGGCCGAAAAACACAAGTGCCTTGTGGCCGGGTGCGCTGTCCACTCGGTCTCAACCGATGATCCGATTGCGGGGATATGGCGCTGATATAGGAACGCGCGAGCGGAAATGAAATGGGGGCTGCGGGCTCCAGCACCTGTTTGCTATTCCCGCCCATGTCCTGTCCCGCCCATGTCCTGGCCTTTGCCTGCCGGATTTGCAGCCGGCGCCTGGCCCATTGCCGCTGCGGCGGCGGTCTGATTTGGTTGCCCCATGCAATTCATACCGACCTCCATACGCGGCCCGCTGTTCATGATCGTTTCGACGGGGTCGTACCTCGTCAACGACACGATGATGAAGCTCGCCACAGCGGGATTGCCGTCCTATGAAGTGCTGTTCCTGCGCGGGGTCGCGGCCACGCTATGGGGCATGCCGCTGCTGTTCCTGCTGGGCTATCGCAGGCAGATACCTTTGATCTTCGACAAACGCGTGCTGCGCCGCAACCTGCTCGAGCTGGCGGCCATCCTTTGCTACGTCGTGGCGCTGGCCAACATGCAGATCGCCGATTCGACCGCGCTCGGGCAGATCACCCCGCTTTTGATGCTGGTCGGCTCCTCCATCCTGTTCGGCGAACGGATCGGCGGCGTGCGCATGGCGCTGATCGGGCTCGGCTTCATCGGTGCGCTTATGGTGGCCCAGCCGACCATGCAGGGCATCTCGGTCTATGCGTTGCTGGCGCTCGGCAACGCGGCATTGGCGGCGGCACGCGATCTTGCCGGCAGGCGGGTCGCGGCCGAGGTGCCGGGCATGATCGTCGCCATTTCCGCCGTCGTGGTGGTGCTGATCGGCGCGGGCGCCGCGCATCTCGTTTCCGAGCGCTGGGTGATGCCGGAAGCCCGGCACCTGCTGCTCATGGCCGGCGCCGGATTCTTCCTGATCTTCGGCCATTTCTTCATCTTCATGGCCTATCGCGTCGGTCCGACCGGCATCGTGGCGCCGTTCTACTACTGTTTCACCGTCTGGGCGGTCATCTCAGGCGTGCTGGTGTTCGGGCAGTTCCCGAATGCCCTGGCGGTCTGCGGCATCCTGCTGGTGGTCGCGAGCGGGCTGACCATCGTCTCGCTCGATGAACGCAAACGAAGGCTGACCGTCGTCGCCTGACCTTCAAGTCAACGCGTCGAAGCAGGTTCGGCCGTCCTGCGGTCAACCAGTCGGCAGACTGGCGCCTAAAGCGTTCGCTTGCCGGAGAACTGGTGATAGGCCCACAGCACGACCACCGCGCCGATGACGGCGACGATCAGGCTCCAGATGTTGAGGCCGGTCACACCCGTGGCGCCAAAGGCGCTGAAGATCAGCCCTCCGACGATGGCGCCGACAATGCCGAGCACGATATCCATGATCAGGCCCTGGCCGGTCTTGTTGACGATCTTGCTGCCGATAAAGCCGGCGATGACGCCGAGGATGATCCAGCTGATAATGCCCATTTTTCCTCTCCATTCCCCCGCCGGCCGATCATGGTCACATGATTGTCAAAAGCTCAAGCCAACTTGAATTTCCGCCCGCATGCTCCATTGTAGCCGGCGGGACGGGCTTGGTCGTTATGGAGGATTGACCTATGGGACTTTTTGACAACGCCGTGCCCGGCGGCAACATCACCAAACCGCTGATGATCGCGCTCGGCGCGCTGCTGGTGGGAAAGATGCTGAGCGGCAGAAGCGCCGAACAGACGAGTGCCGAAGAGACGGGCGAGCCCGCCCAGCCTCAAACGCCAGCCCCCACCGGAACCACGGCCTCAGGGGATGGCGGCCTGCTTGGCGGACTGGGCGGACTGCTCGACAAGCTCAAGACTGCCGGCCAAGGCAATGTCGCTGACTCCTGGGTCGGCACCGGACAGAACCAGCCGATCAACGCCAATGATCTCGGCAAGGCGATCGGCCCGCAGGTCATTCGAGAGATCGCGCAAAGGACCGGACTGGACGAGCAGGAGTTGCTCAAGCAATTGTCCACAGCCCTGCCCGGCATTGTCGACAGACTGACGCCGAACGGACAGGTGCCGCAGCAACACCAGGTCGCGTCCGCCTTCAACAGCTAGACTTCTGCGCCTGCATCACGCGCAAACACGCCCGGCACCGCCTTGCGGCTGTCGGGCGTTGCTGCGACCAGCGCCGCGAACCGCCTGGCAGTCGACGCATCGACCGGCGTGTAGACGGAAACCGAGAAATCACTGTCGCGGCCGCCCGGCTGCAGCGTGGCGAAATCGAACGACATCGCGCCGGCGACAGGGTGCCGGATGGATTTCCGCCAGATCGGTGGCTCGGCGATGTCGCGGCTGTTCCAGCACGCGACGAACGCTTCGCTTGCCGCTTCCAGTGACGAAAGCAGCGCGGCCAGCACCGGATCGCGAGGCATGGCGACTGTGGCAAGCCGGAACTGCGCGACCGCCGAGCGCGAAACCTCCGGCCAGTCGACAAAGCGCTGCCGCCATTCCAGGTCGAGAAACAGCCGGGCGAGCAGGCTGCCGGACCACTCATCATCCGTCTCGAAATCCCCGAGCAGCACCGCCGCCGGGTGGTTCCAGACGACGACCTGCCAGTAGCGGTTGACGACATATGCCGGGTGCGGCGCCAGCCCGTCGAGCAGGCTTAGCAGCGGCGCGCTGGGCAGGCCTTGCTCGCCGAGCCGGTTTCGCCAATCGAGATCGGGCCGCGCCAATTGGAAGAGATAGGCCTGCTCCGACCGGCTCAGTCTCAGCACCCGCGCCAGCGAGCGAAGCACCTGCGGCGACGCGTTCACCTCCCGTCCCTGCTCGAGCCAGGTGTACCAGGTGGTGCTGATCCCCGCCTCGGCGGCGACCTCTTCGCGCCTGAGGCCCGGCGCCCGGCGGCGGCCATTGGCGCCATCGATCCGCGGCAAGCGGCCCCGCCGCTCGCGCAGGAAGCGGGCAAGCTCATCGCGCCGTGGGCCGTCGTATGGCATGCAGTCACCTCCGATACCAGTATAAGCTATAGTCTTGTACTACTTTAAAGGAAAGCTAGGTTGCGGGCGACCGAACATCAGCCCACGGGACTTCGACAATGAACGCGCTCAATGAAATCCGTCAGATCGACTACACCGTCATCTTCGCCCGCGACATGGCCGCCATGCGGCACTTCTACGGGGATGTGATGGAATTTGATCTGCAGCGCGAACTCGGCGACAGGTGGATCGAATATCGGGTCGGCCCGAACACGCTGGCCTTGACCAGCCTCGGCATGATGTTCAACGACACGCCGCAGCAGCGGGATGCGCTGTCGCTGCAGCTGGCATTCCGGGTGGCGCCGGAGATGGTCGCTGCCTGCGCCGAGGCGCTTCAGGCCAAGGGCGTGCAGCCGGTCCTGCCGCTCACCGACCAGGAATGGGGCCACAGAACAGTGTTCTTCCGCGATCCGGACGGCAACGTTGTCGAGATATTCGCTGAGATCTGATGCGGAGTGGGGAGTTTGGAGCGGGTAGCGGGAATCGAACCCGCATATTCAGCTTGGAAGGCTGCTGCTCTACCACTGAGCTATACCCGCATCGTCCTCAAGGTTCGCGGGCTGGCAGTGGTGGAGAGGGTTGGATTCGAACCAACGTAAGCTAAGCTAACGGATTTACAGTCCGTCCCCTTTAACCACTCGGGCACCTCTCCAGCCTGCCGTCGAAGCCTTGCAACGAGGCATTCTCGCCGATCAGGTCGAAACCAGGGTTTTGTCCGAAATCAGCGAAGCGCCTTATGGCGGCAAGGCCAGTGGGTGTCAACCGCACCCCAAGGCAAAATGCGCTGAATTTGACAGCCTGCCCGGCAAGCCGGGTTTCTGCCTGTATCCACAGCCCGGCGACGCGGCTATAGAAGCCGGCCATGAGCAATGACAACACGCCCAAGACCGCCAAAGACACCCATTACGCCAAGCTGCGCCGCGCCCATCGCGACGAGAAGGCCGGCGGCGCGCCCGCCTTCCGGCCGCGCCAGCCGGTGCCGCCGGGCGAGAACGCCGCCGACGGGCTGGTGCGGCTTTATGGCCTGCACACGGTGCGCGCCGCGCTCGACAATCCGCGCCGGCGGATCAGAAAGATGTTGGTGACGCGCAATGCCGCCGAGCGGCTGGCGATCGCCGACCTCGCCGCTTTGCCGTTCAAGGCCGAACTGGTCGAGCCGAAGGACATCGACAAGATCACCGGTTCGGACGCCGTCCACCAGGGCGTGCTGATCGAGGCCGAGCCGCTGAAGCCCAAGCGCCTTGACGCGCTCGGCGATACCAAACTGGTGCTGGTGCTCGACCAGGTCACCGACCCGCACAATGTCGGCGCCATCCTGCGCTCGGCGGTCGCCTTCGGCGCCGGTGCGCTGATCACCACGGCCCGCCACAGCCCGCAGGAATCCGGCGTGCTGGCCAAATCCGCCTCCGGCGCGCTGGAACATATCGACCAGGTCGAGGTGAAGAACCTCGCCGACGCGCTGGAACAGCTGCACGAAGCCGGCTTCCAGACCATCGGCCTCGATTCGGACGGGCCGGCCGAACTCGAAACGAGTTTTTCAGGCGAAAAGATAGCCCTGGTGCTCGGCGCCGAAGGCAAGGGCCTGCGCCAGAAGACGCGCGAGACGGTGACGACACTCGCCCGCCTCGACATGCCCGGCGCCATCCGCTCGCTCAACGTGTCGAACGCCGCGGCGGTGAGCCTTTATGCGGCACGGAAGTTCCTTGGAAAGTGAATAGTGAATGCTGAATGGAAAGCGTTCTTACCGTCACCGTTCACTATTCACCCACTTCATGCCCCGCCATCCGCTCCAGCGCCCGCACCAGCGCCGAATGATCCTCTTTCGCCCCGCCATTCGCCGCGCACGAGTTGAACAGCTGCTGCGTCGTCGAGGTGTTGGGCAATGAGACGCCGAGCGCCTTGGCGCCTTCCAGCGCCAGGCTGAGATCCTTCTGGTGCAGTTCGATGCGGAAGCCCGGCGCGAAGGTGCGCTTTATCATGCGCTCGCCATGCACCTCGAGGATGCGCGATGCCGCCAGCCCGCCCATCAGCGCCTGCCGGACCTTGGCGGGGTCGGCGCCGGCTTTTGCGGCAAAGACCAGCGCCTCGGCGACCGCCTCGATGGTCAGGGCTACGACGATCTGGTTGGCAACCTTGGTGGTCTGGCCGACGCCGTTCGGGCCGACAAGCGTGACGTTCTTGCCCATCTTTTCGAACACGGGCTTGGCGCGCTCGAACGCCTTGTCCTCGCCGCCGACCATGATGGTCAGGGACGCCGCCTTTGCGCCGACCTCGCCGCCCGACACCGGCGCGTCAAGATAGTCGCAGCCGAGATCGTTGATCTTTTTGGCAAAGGTCTTGGTCTCGATCGGCGAGATCGAGCTCATGTCGATGACGAGCTTGCCCTTGCTCAGGCCGGATGCAACACCATTGTCGCCGAACAGCACCTCGGCTACCTGCGGGGTGTCGGGAACCATGGTGATGATGATATCCGCGGCCTTCGCCACTGCCGCGTGGCCGGTGATGCTTCTCAAGCCCTTGGCGACGAGATCGGCCGGCGGCTTCGAGCGGTGGTCGCTGGCGACGACGGTGTAGCCGGCATTGAGCAGATGCCCCGCCATCGGCGCGCCCATGATGCCGAGGCCGATGAAGCCGATGGTTTCCATTGTTTTCTCCTTTGTTGAGGCTGAGTTCCTTCGCGCCCCCCTCTGGCCTGCCGGCCAATCTCCCCCACTTGTGGGGAGATTGGCAGTTTCGGCGCCTCGCTCACCCTACAATGTTGGGGATTGGCGAAAGCCGGGATGACGTCCGATCTCCCCACCTGTGGGGGAGATGGCCGGCAGGCCAGAGGGGGGCGCGAAGGAACGCGACTTCAAATTGCAACAGCTAAGCCGCAGCACTCCCCTGCCCGGCCAGCTCTCTGAACCACTCCAGCCCGGCCTCCGTCCCCGCCTTCGGCTTGTATTCCGCCCCGACCCAGCCGGAATAACCAATCCGGTCGATATGCTCGTAGAGGAAGGGATAATTGATCTCGCCCGTCCCCGGCTCGTGACGGCCGGGATTGTCCGCAAGCTGGATATGCGCGATGCGGCCAAGGTTTGCCTCGATGGTACGGGCGAGATCCCCCTCCATGATCTGCATGTGATAGATGTCGTATTGCAGATAGAGGTTCTTCGAGCCGACGCGGTCGATCAGCGCCAGCGCCTGGTTCGAATAGTTCAGGAAGAAGCCCGGGATGTCACGCGTGTTGATCGGCTCGATCAAAAGCCGGATGCCGGCCTGCTCCAGTTTCTCGGCCGCAAACGCGAGGTTCTCGGCTAAAGTATTTTCCAGCACCGAACGATCCACGCCCTGCGGCGCGATGCCGGCGAGGCAATTGACCTGCTCGCAGCCGAGCGCATGGGCATAGCTGATCGCCTTGGCGATGCCTTGCCGGAATTCCGGCGCGCGGTCGGGCAAAACCGCGATGCCGCGCTCGCCCTTGCCCCAGTCGCCGGCCGGGAGGTTGAACAGCACCTGTGTCAGGCCGTTCTTCTTCAGCCGGGCCGCGACCACGTCAGGCGTATGATCATAGGGGCCGATATATTCGACGCCCTTGAAGCCGGCGCGGGCTGCGGCATCGAAGCGATCGAGGAACTCATGCTCGCCAAAGAGCATCGACAGATTGGCTGAAAAACGCGGCACTCTTTTTCTCCTTCTTCTGCTTGGCCCTAGGCGTGTTGAGATTCAGGTCGGGCAGAGTCGAAAACGGTGACTTTCGAGAACCGGAGCGGAACGTACTTTCTGTACGTGAGCACCGGAAGCGCAGGAAGGCGCCGTTTGCAGGCCTGTCTCACCTGAATATCGGCGCGCCTAATCGAGCAACACAATCGCCGTCGGCGCATCCTCATGGCTTTCGGCAAGGTCCTCGAATTCGGTGATCTTGTCGATTTCCGTGCCCATGGAAATGTTGGTGACGCGCTCGAGGATGAATTCGAGCACCACCGGCACCTGGTATTCCTTCATCAGCCGCTGCGCTTCCTTGAACGCGCCGGCGAACTCTTCCGGTTTGCGCACCCGGACCGCCTTGCAGCCCATCGCTTCTGCGACCGCGACATGGTCGACGCCGTAGCCGGCCTCCGGATCGTTGGCGCGGTTGACGTTCTCGAAGGCCAGGCTCACCTCGAAATCCATCGCAAAACCGCGCTGCGCCTGGCGGATCAGGCCGAGATAGGCATTGTTCACGATGACATGGATATACGGCAGTTTGTGCTGTGCGCCGGCCGCCAGTTCCTCGATCATGAACTGGAAGTCGTAGTCGCCCGACAGCGCCACGATGTTGCGATCCGGATCGGCGGCGCGCACGCCAAGCGCTGCCGGCAGCGTCCAGCCGAGCGGGCCGGCCTGGCCGCAATTGATCCAGTTGCGCGGCTTGTAGACATGCAGGAACTGCGCCCCGGCGATCTGCGAGAGGCCGATCGTGGTGACGTAGGTGGTGTCACGGCCGAACGCCTTGTTCATCTCCTCATAGACGCGCTGCGGCTTCAGCGGCACCTGCTCGAAATGCGTCTTGCGCTTCATCGTCTTCTTGCGGGTCTGGCATTCCTTCGCCCAGCCCGACCAGTCGCGCAGCTTTCCTGCCGTCTTCCATTCGGTGGCGACGTCGAGCAGCATCTTCAGTGCCGCACCGGCGTCCGAGACGACGCCGAGATCCGGCGCGAACACCCGGCCGATCTGGGTCGGTTCGATGTCGACATGGATGAATTTCTTGCCCTTGGTGTAGACATCGACCGAACCGGTGTGGCGGTTGGCCCAGCGATTGCCGATGCCAAAGACGAAATCGGCTTCCAACATGGTCGCATTGCCGTAGCGATGCGAGGTCTGCAGCCCGCACATGCCGGCCATCAGCCGGTGGTCGTCGGGGATCGCGCCCCAGCCCATTAGCGTCGGGATGACCGGCACGCCCGTTATCTCGGCGAATTCGATCAACAGATCCGACGCATCGGCGTTGATGATGCCGCCGCCGGCGACGATCAGCGGCTTTTCCGCGGCATTGAGCATCGCCAAGGCCTTTTCGGCCTGGGCGCGCGACATTGCCGGCTTGAACGGGACCAGCGGTTCATAGGCATCGATATCGAATTCGATCTCGGCCAATTGCACGTCGACCGGCAGGTCGATGAGCACCGGGCCCGGTCGCGACGAGCGCATCAGGTGAAATGCCTTCTGCAGCGCCATCGGCACGAGATAGGGCTCCATGACCGTGACCGCCCATTTGGCGACGGGTGCGGCTATGGCGGCGATATCGACCGCCTGGAAATCCTCCTTGTTGAGCCGTGCCCGCGGCGCCTGACCAGTGATGCACAGGATCGGGATGGAGTCCGCCGCCGCCGAATAGAGCCCGGTGACCATGTCGGTGCCGGCCGGGCCTGACGTGCCGATGCACAGCCCGATATTGCCTGATTTAGCTCTCGTGTAGCCCTCGGCCATATGCGAGGCCGCCTCGACATGGCGCGCCAGGATGTGGCGGATCGAGCCCCTCGCCTTCAGCGCCGAATAGAACGGATTGATCGCCGCGCCCGGCACGCCGAAGCCGCAGGAAATGCCTTCCTTTTCGAGAACGAGAACCGCTGCATCGACAGCGCGCATCCTGGCCATGTCCAGCCTCCTCAAGATTGTTGGTTGGTTGACAATGCCAGTGTCGTTTCCATTTTTCAATTTTTTCAGAATAATTTTTCATTTCGAGAAAACCCCTTCTATACACTGATTCCACTGGCTTTTTCGTTTTCCATGAATCCGGCCATCAAAATTGATGAAAAAGTTTTTCATTGCGATTTCGGCGAAACCGGCGACAATGCCGCCATGGAAACCAGCGAAAAACGCCAGCGCGGCCGGCCGCGCGCTTTCAACGGTCCGTCCGAGGCCGGTTCTGTACAGTCGCTCGACCGGGCCTTGCGCATCTTGGCCATCGTCGCCGAAGGCAGTGGCCTGTCGCTGAGCGAGATTTCGGCGCGCAGCGAGCTTGCGGCGTCCACCGCCTATCGCATGCTGACGACGCTGCAGAACCACGGCATGGTCGAATTCGATACATCGGACCAGCTGTGGTCGATCGGCGTCGAGACCTACCGCATGGGTGCCGCCTTCCTGCGCCGCCGCAAGCTGGTCGATCGCGCCCGCGTGGTCATGCAGGAATTGATGGAGAAGACCGGCGAGACAGCCAATCTCGGCGTCGCCGAGGACGATTGCGTCGTTTTCGTCAGCCAGGTCGAGACGCATCAGGCAATCCGCGCCTTCTTCCGCCCGGGCACGCGCAGCTCGTTCCATGCCTCCGGCATCGGCAAGGCGGTGCTGGCGCAGCTCGAGCCGGAACGCGTCGCCGCCATCCTGCGCAAGTCGGGCCTGCAGCGCTTCACCGACAAGACGCTGTCCGACATTTCGGCGCTGGCCCATGACCTGGCTGTCATCAAGCACCGCGGCTGGTCGGTCGACGACGAGGAGCGGCATCCCGGCATGCGCTGCGTGGCCGCCGCCATTTTCAACGAGTTCGGCGAGCCGATCGGCGGTGTCTCGGTCTCCGGACCGACGGTGCGGGTGACGATGGAGCGGCTGGACGAGATCGGGCCGCTGGTGCGCGACGCCGCCGCTGAGGTGACGAGGATGATCGGCGGGTTCCGATTATAATGCGGAGAACGCTTCAGCTTTTGCTCGCCGCTTCACTGTGCGGATGCGTGGCGACGGTGCCCGAACCCGCCCCTGTCTCCCAGCAAGTCAGCGAGATTCCGATCTCGCTCGCTTTGGAGGAGACAATCACGATCGGCATTCGCCAGCATTTGCAGGATCCTGTATCCGCCAAATTCGGGACGATGCGCGCCGGCGAGCGGACGCTCAACGGCCGCCGGGAAATCGTGGTCTGCGGCCATGTCGCCGCGAAGTCATCGTCCGGTGGTCATACAACAGACCAACCGTTCGCCGCCAAGATCTATCCGGATGAAGGAAGCAGCTTCGAACTCATCGCCATGGGCGATCAATCGCTGAATGCGAGCGGTGGTGTTGTCGGCACCTGCCATGCAGCCGGATTACCGATCTCCAAACCGTAGCTGACACTGCCACGCGCTCAAATGTAGGAAAGAGGGGCTGCGTACAGCCCCTCCTTCTTGTGGGGAGCCTCCTCTTAGAGGCGGCAATAGTGGCGGTAGCCGTCATAGCCGACATAGGTGTCGGAGTACGGATCGTAGCTGGCGTAGCGATTGGCGCAGCGGCGGACGTGCCAGGAACCACCCTCGTCGTCGACATAGACGGTGCGGGGCTGCTGGTTGAACAGGCTGCCGAGCACGAAGCCGCCGACGCCGGCGGCGATGCCGATGCCGATTTCGCGGTTGTGGTGATGGCTGTGGGCGGCCGAGGGCTGGACGGTGCCGACCAGCGAGGTGGCGGCGACGGTGCTGGCGATGAGGGCAGAAGCGATTTTGCGCGTGAACATGACGATCTCCTTGTTTCGTTGCGAGAGGCGATCCATCCGCCTCTTGATCATCAGTCGCGGCGAGCAGGAAAAAGGTTCGAGGTTTTTGAAGATTTTTCTCTCGGACCAGAGAACTTTCTGCGGTCGACGTTTCGTCACTCGCGAAATCTTCGCGCGACAGCGCTGAAAATCTTATGTTGCCGGTAACCGGGTGGCCCACATCAGTGGCGCCGTCGCTCGCAAAAAAAGGCGGCCGAAGCCGCCCTTCCGCGAGGCAGGTCGTCTCGCTCAAAGGAAGATGATCACTTTCCCGTGGTGATGATGATGCTTGTGGTGATGGTGCTGGTGGTGATGGTTCCACCACCACCAGGGCTTGTCGTGGTGCTTGTGATGATGGTGGTGATGATGGCCGTGAGCGGAGGACGACTGCACGGTACCGGCGAGCGCGCCGGTGGCGACGAAGATGGCGACCAGGCCCGAAGTAAGAGTGCGCTTCAACATGATGATCTCCTTGATCGAGGCGACCATTCGCCTCTGGAGATCAGTCGTCGCGGCGCGGCGAAAGGTTCGAGGTTTTTGGGGGAATAGGGAGTGGTGAGTAGGCATTAGATTGGACCCTGTCCGTGGCCCCTAAGCCCTACTCACTACTGACCACTGCTTGTCTCTCATCCCATCCCAGTCACATGCCGCAGCCAAAACGCCATCGCGATAAAACCGAGGATGGCGGCGATGCCGGTCCAGTCGACATTGGCGCTCTTCACGTCCTTGATGAGCTTTACCGCAAGCAGCCAGGCAATGACGACAAGCGGCAGGATGATGACAAGTCTGATCATGCGACACCCCGTTCGATGCGTTTGCACCTGAGAAATATGTAGGGATCGCATTGGCGGTTTTCAGCATGGCGGCCCGCCCACCTCGGCGGGGTCCATTAGCGATCGAAAACGGAGTTTTGTCTTTACTGGCGCACGAAATATGCTAACCGGAGCGCCATGCCCTTGTAGCTCAGCTGGTAGAGCAGCGGTTTTGTAAACCGAAGGTCGGCGGTTCGATTCCGTCCGGGGGCACCATCCTTCGCTCTTCGAGCTTCGGATGGCGGGCCATCCTTCGAAGCTCGACCGATAGTTCAATTCGGGGCAGCTGGCAGCAGCGGCATCAGGCTAACTCGCAACCGTTGATCCTGCGACCTTCTAAGAAAACGTCGCAGCCTGAGTGGCTGCCGTACTGCCACCGAACGTGTTTCTCACCCTGACCGATCTGTATACATAGGCGGCCCAGATCCCTGTGACTATGAAGGATGCCAAAGGTGTAACCAGAGCCCCTCCGGCAAGCAAACGGTCTACCGGGACACCAAGCACAGTCGATATCCAAACTGCGTCCAGTATGAACAAGAGAGGGATCGCAAACCACAGACATATGAACAGCTGCGGGAAGCGGTGGCTTCGCCGCAGCATCGAAACAAGCACGACCAGCTGAAGCACCAGAAATGCCAGATTGAGGGCTGCCTCGCCATAGATGGCCAAGGCCCCGTTGGGCACTGTAACAAGCTGTTGGTAGGTTTTGACCAGACTGGCCATATCGACAAGTGTGCGCAACGGCGAAAGGGACAGGCTGATCGCCAGCAGGATCAGCCAGCCGCCGAACCCCACGAGGTCATCTGGGCTCTGTGAGGATTTGCGCGACGACCGGACGGCGAAGAAAACCGGCACGCCAATCAGCAACAGAAGTATCGCCCAATGCCACATTTACCCACCCTCGAATGCATCCCTGGGTTGTTTAGCTCGCCACCTCTGGATTGTGCAAGCGTTTTTACAGAGATCAAGGCATCGTAGAGATTTTAGGGTTAGGTTTGCAGAGGACGCTTTCGTCGCTCGCAATGGCCGCATCTCACCCCAAGTCAAAATGCCGCGGAAAGGCCTGGTGCAGCAGGAGCAGCATGGTCTTGCGCAGCACGTCGGTGTCGCGGCTGGACGGGTTGAGATGGTCCCAATACCAGGCGCCGTGAACCAGATAATTCAGGCTCTCCGACAGCGTGTCTATGTCGACGCCGGTGTAACCGCCGCTGCGCGAAATCTCGATCAGCAGTTCGCGCGCTTCGGCCGTGTAGGCGAGATCGCTGGGCAGGCCTATCTCGTTGTAGAGCTGCATGCTCTTGCGGTCGCTGGAGAACACGACGAAGACCGACACCCAATTCGGATGCTGGCGGGCAAAGCGTTGCGCGCAATCGACCGCGCCCAAGACCCGCTCGACCGGCGACAGGCCGGGCGCCCGCACCAGCGTCAGCCACAGCGCGTCATATTGGTCGCTGAGATATTGCAGGACGGCCCGGAACAGGTTCTCCTTGCTGCGAAAATGAAAGACCACCAGTGCGTTGGACGAGCCGACATGCCCGGCAATGCGCTGCATGGTGACGCTGGCCAGCCCCTCCTCCGCGATGAGCTCGATGGTGGCGTCGATGATGCGCTGGACGCTCGCTTCGCCGCGCTCGCGCCGGCGGTCCTTGGGCGCGGCGTCGTTCGCCGCACCCTTGGCCGCCTTGCTTTTTCCCGCATCCGGAGTGGCTATGCGTTGCGCCATTGTCGTCAGGCCTTTCCCCGGCGGCCGAAACATCCCGCCGCTGCCTTGGCATGCCGGCGCTCTGCGGACTCACAGCGTCGGGCGTGTCCCGGCATTCGTGTACCACTGACCACGAGCCGTCTCATAGGCCATACCCGCCCGGAACACGTCAGCGTCGCTATAGGTGCGGCCGACAATCTGGATGCCTGTCGGCACGCCGTTGGCGGCGCGGCCCGACGGGATCGACAGAACCGGGCAGCGGCTCAGCATGTTGAACGGCGTCGTCATCACCCAGCCCAGCGACGGGTTCACCTCTCGTCCATTGATCTCGACCTTGCCTTTGGTCTGATCGAATTCCGCCGGCACTGCGGGAAGCGCATTGGTCGGGCAGATCAGCACATCGTATTTTTCCAGCAACGGCCCCAGCGTCTGGTACATCCTGGCCGCCACGTCCAAAGTTGCGACAAAGTCCGTGGCCTTCGACTTCTGGCCGTCCTGCGCAAACTGCCTGGCATAGCTGGTCATGTCCTTGCCGTGCTTGGCGAGCAGCGGCGACAGCGAGGCGCCGAAGAGATGTTCGAGATAGGCCATGCCGGCCTTGAGCACCTCGTCGCCCCAGCCGAGGTTCACCTCCTCGACGGTGGCGCCGAGCGAGCGGAACACATCGCAGGCAGCGAGCGTGTTCTTGCGCACGTCCGCATCCACCTCGAAGGACCCGAGATCCATGGAGAAGGCGATCTTCCAACCCTTGATCGGCTTGTAGTCGAGCGGCAGGCGCAGTTTCGGGCGCAGCGTGGCGATGTCGAGCGGGCTCGGCCCGGCCATGACGTTCTGCAGCAGAATCGCATCTCCGACGTTTCGGGCCAAGGGCCCGGTGTGGCAATAGAAATCGAGATTGAAGGGCGGCTCGTCCGGGTTGCGGCCGTAAGGCGGCTTGAAGCCGACGAGGCCGCAGGCCGAGGCAGGGATGCGGATTGAGCCCGCTATGTCCGAGCCGGTGGCGATGGACGACGTGCCGGAGGCCAGCGTTGCCGCCGAACCGCCTGACGACCCGCCCGGTGTAAAGTCCGGATTCCATGGGTTGCGCGTCACGCCCCAGCGCTTCGACCAGGTATAGCCGGCGCAGCTGAATTCGGGCGTTGCCGTGCGCGCATGGACAATGCCGCCGGCCTTCATGACACGCTCGTTCATCGTCGAGGTATGGCCGCCAATGGCGTCCCCGGACAGCAGCGAACCGTGCGAGGTCGGCTTGCCCTTGATGTAGCTCTCATCCTTGATGCCGATCGGCAGGCCCTCGAGCGCGCCGGTCCTGGCGCCTCTGGCGTATTTCGCCTCGGCTTTTCTGGCGAGATCCATCGCCTCGTCGAAATGCGTGAAGGTGAGGCAATTGATCGTTTCTTTCGTCGCCTCGGCGCGGCGGATGGTGGCCTGCATCAGTTCCACAGGCGACAGTTTCTTCGCCTTGAACAGCCGCAACGCCTCGCTGGCCGGCATGTAGCAAAGGTCGAGATCGGACATCGAAAATCCCCCGCGGCGGCTTTACGGCATCTGGCATTGGCGATGGCAGGGCCGCGATCCGCGGCGCGATGTTTGGTGGTCAGCTTCGGCTGGCGGGGCCGCTATTTCTGCAGATCGGTCCAGATCCTGGTGTAGAGCGCCTGGACGTCTGCGGGACAGGCCGGCATGAATTGGCCCTTGTCGGCAAATTCGGCCGGAACATCCACTTCGGGCGCGCCCTTCATATCGGCCGGCAGGAAGGGCTCGGAGCCCTTGATGCCGTTGGCGTAGTGCGCGAAGGCCGAGATCATCGCCGCATTCTTCGGGTCCATGATGAAATTCTGGAAGAGCTTGGCGTTCTCGACGTTCTTGGCATCCTTGAGCACCGCGACATTGTCCATCCAGATTGGAAAGCCCTCCTTGGGATAGCCGTAGACGATCTTGTCGTTCTCCAGCCGCTCGCGCAGCGATATGCCGTTCCAATTGACGCCGGCGGCAATGTCGCCCCTGCCGAGACCGTCGACGGCCGCATAGTCGAGCGACAGCCATTTCGCTTTCGCCTCGATGAGCTTGTCATGCACCTTCTTCAAAAGCACCTTGTCGTCGGTGCAGTACTTACCGCCCTCATAGGCAATGGCGAGGAACATGATGTCCCCCATTTCGGGCACGACATTGATCTTGCCGACGAGTTCCGGCGGCGGATCGAGGAAAATCGCCGAGGTGTTCGGGTCGCCCGCATAGACCGATTTGTTGACCGAGATGCCGGTCGTGCCCCATTGCCACGGCACCGAATATTTGCGGCCGGGGTCGAACGGCACGTCGACCCATCTCGGATCGACGTTTCTAAAGTTCTCCATCGTGTTGGGATCGGTTTCCAAGAGCAGGCCTTCGCTGATCCAGATCGGCATCACGCTGGCCGAGGGCACGACGATGTCATAGCCGGAAGCGCCCTGGCGGACCTTGGCCAGAGCCGTATCGTTGGAGTCGTAGTCGGTGACGGTAACCTTGACCTCGTAGGTCTCCTCGAACTTCTTGATCAGGTCCGGGCTGGTGTAGTTGCCCCAATTGTAGATTTGGAGTTCGCCCTCGGCGCGGGCAATGCCAGTCATCGCCAGCAGCGACAGGCCGAGCGCCGTCGCGGTCGATTTCAACTGCATGCTTATGTCTCCCATTGTTGGGACCGGCGGGATTGCGCCTCGAGTCCCTAAGTTCCCTTCGTCCTGGTGATCATTCACCGGCGAATGCCGGCTGACCAACTCGGTATGTCGGGCAACGGTATTAATTACTAAACATACAGTCAATATCTTTTAGCGACACAACTGCATCATCGGCACCGGCAGTGCGCCGGCGAAGCCGACATGATATGGTCAAGGTTGAGCCATTGATGAATTGGGGCAAGCCGTGGCGTGAGGGCCGCAGCCTGCAGGGCTTGGATCACGGTCATGCGCCTTTTTCTGGCGGTCGTGCTGCTGATGACCATGGCGCCCTTCTCCGCTGCGCGCGGCGAAGAGCGGATAGCGCTGGTTGTCGCTAATCCGGCCTCTGAGGGCTCACCGGCAATCGCCAACGCCGACCTCAGTGCCGAACTCGTTGCAGCGACACTACGATCGCTTGGCTTCACCGTCCGGCAGGTGTCGGATGGCGACCGCGCCGCTGTCGCGCGCGCCATGCATGATTTCGCCCAATCCCTGGCCAATCCGGACTCCGTCGGCATCTTCTACTATGTCGGCCACACCGCGCAGGCCAACGGCAGGAACTATTTACTGACGCGCGGCACCCGGATCGATTCAAAGGAAACGGTCGACCAGACGGCATTGCCCCTCGATCTGTTCATGCAGGCGCTGGAGGCAACCCCGACATTGAAGGTGGTTCTGCTCGACAATCCCGGCGATGGCCACAACCCTACTTCCGGCGTGATGCAGGGTCTGGCGGCGGTCGATCCCCTCACCCACGCCATCATCGCTCTGTCGGCCAAACCCGGAACCGTTGCACTGGACGAAGCCCGCCCCGTCACCGTATTTGCCGATGCGCTCACCGCTGCACTGGTCAAGCGCGGCGCGGACATAGCCATCATCCTCGCCTCGGTCAGGCAAACCACTATCGACAAAACGTCAGGCGCCCAGTGGCCATGGATGGCATATGGCCGCTCGGCAGACGCTGCCTTTGTGCTGACGCCGGACCAGGTGGCCGGCGCGGCACCGGCGCTGCCGCTTGTGCCGGAACCGGCACCGCCGGCGATGGCGAGCGGCGGCTACATCTCCGGGAGTGGCGGTTGGGAGCCTGACGGCAGCGACTACGCCGATGGCAGCGGTCAGGAGCCCTACCCCATGGACGTTGCACCGGGCTCCGGCAGTCCCGATGCCGCGATGGGCGACAGCGCCAAGGAGGCGGCGCTCTACGAGGAATACAAACGCCAGGAACAGCAGCGCCAATTGCAGGAAGAGCAGGCTCGGCAACGATACGAAGAGGAAAAGCAACGTCTTGAAGACGCAGCTGCGGCCGCTGCCCAGAACAATCTCGGCGGGACCTATCCGCAGGATGGCGGAGCCACGGGCGCCGAACCGCCCCCCGATAAGGCAGGGATCCCCCCTGAGGACGGCATGACATCGGCCCCGCCACCCGCGACCGGCGCCGAAAGTCCGCCGGAGGCGCAGGCGCCACCGAAACCAGCGCCGCCGCCCATCGACCAGGCGCAAAGCCCTCCTTCCGGCGGCGCCCTTCCACAACCCGAGACGGGCGCTGTCGAGGTGGTGCGCCATCCAACCATCGATGCGCCGGATGAGATTGTCGCCGGCCAGACGGTGACCGTTTCGATCGCCCTTACCGAAGAGCAATTCACGCCCGAAGTGAAGGTGAAGGCAGCGCCGGGCTCGTCGGTGACGGAAGATGGCGCCCTGGCCATGGCGATGCCGGCGGGAACCGAGCAATGGCCGATCGATATCGATCTGTTCGCCTCCGGCTTCGATCTCGCTGACGGCGGCAAATGGAGCCGACGGACGACGCTCTACCGCCAGGGCGACAGCGACTTCGTCCGCTTCGACGTCAAGGCGCGGCCGATCGCCAAGGACAGCAAGCCGGCCCAGTTCATCGCGCGCATCTACAGCGCCGGGAGGTTCCTCGGATCGGCGTCGCGGTCCGTTGTCATTCGCCGCACCGCGCCTGTCGAGGCAGCCGCTCTGAGCGCCACAGCCGAACGCTCCGCAGCACCTGCCATGCTGATGCTGGCCGCAGCGGCGCCGCAGCCGGCGGTAACTGGCAATGTGACGCTCGGCGGCGCAGCCGGCGATGACGTCCCCGATCTCGACGTGACCATCCTCTATGACGATCCGAGCGGGCTGGGTTCGGGGCAGATCATCATCCATTCGCCGCATCTGGCCGGTCCGGTGACCGATACGTTCTCGACGCCACCTGAGATGGCGGCATGGCTGGACTCCGAATACCGCCGCCTGCTGCAGCTCGGATTGAGCCTGCGCGGCGCCGTTTCGCTGCAGCAGCCTGCCGCAAGCAGCGATACGGGGGCGCAAAAGCGCTTTGTCACGCTCGCCGCCGAAGGTTTTGGCGATGCGCTCTACCGCGACTATGTGCCGAAACCGTTCAAGGACGTGTTCTGGTCGCTGCGCGGCAAAGGCGAACTCCATTCGATCCAGATCACCTCGAACAGCCCGACGCTGCCCTGGGAATTGATCCGCCCGCGCAGCGCCGACGGCGCCGTCGCCGACGGTTTTCTCGGCATGGGCTACCGGCTGGCGCGCTGGGCTCCGCGCAGCAGTGCCTCACAGGTCGACAACCCGCTCGACCGCATGACCTTCACCGGCGTCGCGGCTGTCGCGCCCTCCTATGTCGACAAACGCTCGCTGCGCTTCCAACAGGACGAGATCGCGGCGCTGAGCAAGCTTTACGGCTACCGCCGCTTCGATGGCGATTTCACCTCTTTCGAGAAACTGGTCGGTGAAGTCTCGACCGGTTTCATTCATTTCTCCGGTCATGGCGAGGTCAACCAGCCGAGCAGTGGCCGGCCGGTCTTTGCCATCGATCTCGTCGATCAGTCGCTCGACCCGGATACATGGGCTGCGCTGGTCGCCACCGCGCATGGCAAGGGCAATCCGTTCTACTTCTTCAACGCCTGCGACACAGGCCGTTCCCAGATGCTCGGCGGCTTCGTGCAGGGCTGGGGTCCGGCGGTGCTGGCGGGCGGCGCTTCCGGCTTCATCGGCGGCATGTGGCCACTGACCGACCGCGCGGCAGCGGCCTTCTCGACCGATTTCTATGGCGGCATCAGCACGCGGATTAAGGACGGGCCGGTCTATCTGGCCGAGATCCTGCAGGATGTCCGCAGAGAATTCTACCGGACCGGCGATCCGACCTATCTCGCCTACACATTCTACGGCAACGCCAATCTGAGGATTGTCGGGCAGTAGGCGACGGATCGTCGTTGGCGGATTGGCTTCGCCTACAATGCGTTTTGCGGGCATGGCACGCCGGCGCCGCCGCAGCGTGAGGCCATCGGCCTGGAGCTCATGTCTTCGGACTGCCGCACAAGCTCCGCAAAGAGAAGGGCGAAACTTCCCATCACAAGGAAGACGATAATCAGGCGTGTCACCGGCAATAGACAGGTCTCGACTGGCTAGCCCCCCAGGCACCCATCCTCTTTCGGCTAACATGATCGATCAGGCTTTACGAGTGCTTAAGCTCGCACTTAACCATCACATTCGCCGTTCCGGCGACATGAAGCGCGAGCCGCCGATTTCGTTTCGCCGCGGCCGCAACTGCGCCGGACGATGCCTCCCTTTGCAGATGCGCTTGCCCATGCTACCCCACGCAACCGCCGCCGACCGCCATCGGCCGACCGCCATCGGAATGTCATGAGCAAAGCCAATCTCGCCTTCGTCTCCTCCGACACTGCCGATGCCAAGGCGGCGATGGAGAGCCTGTCGGCCCGCTATGGCCAGGCATCCTTCGACGACGCCCAGGTGGTGGTGGCGCTGGGTGGCGACGGCTTCCTGCTGCAGACCTTGCGCGACACGATGAGCACGGGAAAGAAGGTCTACGGCATGAACCGTGGCACCATCGGCTTCCTGATGAACGAGTACCGCGTCGGGGGCCTCACCGAGCGCATCGCGGCCGCCGTCGCCGAAACGATCCGCCCGCTGGAAATGCTGGCGTTGACGCATGAGGGCGAGACGGTTTCGGCACTCGCCATCAACGAGGTGGCGCTGTGGCGTCAGTCCTACCAGACGGCAAAGATCCGCATCACCGTCGACGAGCAGGTCCGCATCGAGGAACTGAACTGCGACGGCGTGATGATCGCGACGCCGGCCGGCTCCACCGCGTACAATCTTTCGGCGCACGGGCCGATCCTGCCGCTGGATGCGCCGTTGCTCGCGCTGACCCCGGTCAGCCCGTTCCGGCCGCGCCGTTGGCGGGGTGCCTTGTTGTCAAACAAGGCGACCGTACGCTTCGATATTCTGGAGTCGGAAAAGCGCCCGGTGAACACCGCCGCCGACCACACCGAGGTCAAGGCGGTGGCTTCCGTAACGGTCCGCGAATCGCCGACTGCGACGGCAACGCTGCTGTTTGATCCCAACCATTCGTGGAACGAACGCATTCTCGCCGAGCAGTTTCGCTATTGAGCCGGCGCAAAGAGTGACTACCTAATTAAGCATCGCGATTAAGCTTACGTTTTCACAATCGTGCCAATCCCGCCCGTTTCTGTTGACAAATCGCGGGCTTGCGCCTAATCGCAATACCAATCTTGCAGGCACGCTGTGCTTGCCGCGACGGATGCCGTTGCGCTTCCCCGAACCAGCCAAAGACAGCAACTCTTGTCCTCAGACACCACGACCGCTCTAGAAGCGTTGACCTTTTCAGACCTCGGCCTGTCGCCCAAGGTCCTTTCCGCAGTCACCGATGCGGGCTACACCGTGCCGACGCCGATCCAGGCTGGCGCCATCCCGCATGCCTTGCTCGGCAAGGATATTCTGGGCATAGCACAGACCGGCACCGGCAAGACGGCTTCCTTCGTGCTGCCGATGCTGACCCGCCTCGAAAAAGGCAGGGCCCGTGCCCGCATGCCGCGCACGCTGATCCTCGAGCCGACGCGCGAGCTCGCCGCGCAGGTCGAAGAGAATTTCATCAGATACGGCAAGAACCACAAGCTCAACATCGCGCTGCTGATCGGCGGCGTCTCCTTCGACGAGCAGGACAAGAAGCTGGAGCGCGGCGCCGACGTGCTGATCGCCACGCCCGGCCGTCTGCTCGATCACCGCGAGCGCGGCAAGCTGTTGCTCAACGGCGTCGAGATCCTCGTCATCGACGAGGCCGACCGCATGCTGGACATGGGCTTCATCCCCGACATCGAGCGCATCTGCGAGATGATCCCGTTCACCAGGCAGACGCTGTTCTTCTCAGCGACCATGCCGCCGGAGATCACCAAGCTCACCGAGAAATTCCTGCATGCGCCGGTGCGCGTCGAGGTGTCCAAGGCGGCATCCGCTGCCACCAACATCATCCAGCGCCTGGTCAAGTCCGGCTCCAAGCCGTGGGACAAGCGCGAGACGCTACGCAATCTGATAAAGGCCGAAGACGCCGAGCTGAAGAACGCTATCATTTTCTGCAACCGCAAGGTCGAGGTCGCGGAGCTGTTCCGCTCGCTGTTGAAGTATGATTTCGACGCCGGCGCCCTGCATGGCGACATGGACCAGCGCGCCCGCATGCAGATGCTGGCCAATTTCCGCGATGGCAAATTGCGCTATCTCGTGGCGTCCGACGTCGCCGCGCGCGGCCTCGACATTCCCGACGTCAGCCACGTCTTCAACTACGACGTGCCGATCCACGCCGAAGACTATGTCCACCGCATCGGCCGCACCGGCCGCGCCGGACGCTCGGGCAAATCCTTCACCATCGCCACCAAGTCCGACACCAAATACATCGACGCCATCGAGCGGCTGATCGGCAACAAGATCGAGTGGCATGACGGCGACCTGTCGACCGTGGTCGCCAGCGAAGGCGGCGAGGACGAAGCGCCCCGCCGTGGCCGTGGCGCTCCGCGCCGCGCCGGCCGCAAGGACGAGGACCGCAAGGCCCATGAGCGCAAGGACGGTGGCGAGCGCAAGCCGCGCGAACGCCATGCCAAGCGCAGCGACGACGCGCCGGCGGCAGATGCCGCGCGCGAGGAACAGCCGGTGGTAGCCGAGGCCGCCGACATCGGCGAACGGCATCAGCGCAAGGAAGCGATCCGCTCCGAAAACAGCGACCGCAAGGTCTCCGATCGCAACAACGAGAACCGCGCCCCGGAACGCGGCGACACAAGGCCGCAGCGCGCCAGCAACAGCCGCCCTGCCCGCGGCAACAACCGCGGTGAAGACAATGACGGCACCGTCGGCTTCGGCGACGACATGCCGGCCTTCATGAAGATCGTCGCCAAGGTCTGATCCCATGAGCCGCGGCGTCCCGAGGACGCGCGGCTTGCCTGGACGCGACGGGGATGTGAGATCTGGAGCCCGCTCCAGGATCAGTCGGCGCCATGCGCGGTAATCGCAAGACAGGCTCGATCTACCCGATCGCTTCCGGCCTGGAGGGCTTAAATAGCCCGTCGATGCTACAGGCTTTTCAGTTCCAGGCGGGATGCCAATAAATCCAGAAATGCCCGAACCTTGGCCGAAGATGACCGGCCTTCCTGCCACAAGGCATGGATCGGCACCGGTGCCGGCTCGAATTCCGTCAAAACCAGTTCGACGAGACCGTCGTCGACCAAATGTCTTATCTGCCACAGAGGCGAGAAGCCCAAACCCAGTCCGTGGATTGCGGCGGCATAGACCGAGGTCATCAGATTGGAGCGAAAAGCGCCTGCGACCTTCACGGTCCGGGGTTTCCCGTCGATCTGAAACGTCCATTCACCTGGACGCTCGTTAGCGGTTCTGATTATGCAACTGTGCTCACTCAGCTGGAAGGGATGGGCCGGCCGGCCACACCGCGCGAAATAGGAAGGCGCGCCGAACACAACGCGCCGCAACGCCCCCAGGCGTTTGGCTTTCAAGTTGGAATCCGGCAAATCGCCGATGCGTATTGCCAGGTCGAGACCTTCGGCGCCAAGATCGGCAAATCCATCGGAAAGTTGAAGATCGACCTCGACCCGGGGAAATGTCCGCATGTATTCGGCGATGACAGGCATCAGGACGTTCGGGCCAAACAGAACCGGCGCCCCGATGCGCAGGACGCCTGCCGGCTCCGATCGTTGATTGATCGCCTGAAGTCTTGCGTCGTTTATTTCGTCGACCGCGGGTTTGATCCGGTTGAAAAAGGCTGCTCCGACTTCACTCGGTGTCGAGCGACGCGTTGTCCTGTGGATCAGCTCGACGCCGACTGATTGCTCCAGTGCCGCCAGGGACCGGCTGACCGACTGTAGCGAGCGGTTCAGCCGATGTGCGGCAGTCGTCAGACTTCCATGCTCGACGATCGCGATGAAAGCCTCGAAATCGTCCATCCGGCTCATGTATTCTCCCGATCTTCGAGATAATATATCGCAAAAACGGGTAATTGTAGCGACAATTGCGACGTCGTACCTCTCTGCAAGTTGTCCCGCGAGGACAGGCTTGATGGAAGGGAATCGTCATGCAAGTAGCCAATCCAACTGTTCTGGTCGTTGGTGCCACAGGCCGAGTTGCGGGACTTGTCGTGCCTGAACTTGTCCGCCGCAATGCCAATGTTCGAGCGCTCGTTCGCGACCCTGCGAATGCCGAAAAGGCCCGGAAGCTGGGGGCATCCGAGGTAGCGACAGGAGATTTGCGAAATCGTCAGAGCCTCGAAAGGGCGGTCGAGGGCGTCGACGGCGTCTTTCACATTGGGCCGGCTTTTGCTCCCGATGAAGCAGCCATGGGCGTTGCCATGGTTGAGGCCGCCACGCGAGCAGGAGTTCGAAAGTTCGTCTTCTCGTCGGTGATCCAGCCTACCAATACGCGACTGAAGAACCATGCCAGCAAGGTGCCTGTCGAGGCTGCTCTCTACTCGACAACGATGGAATATACGATTCTGCACCCTGCCAATTTCATGCAGAACCTCGCAGCGGCTTGGCCGTCCGTCGTTGAACATGGTGTTTTCTCGGAACCGTTTCCAAAGACGGCGAAGCTGGCCCGCGTCGACTACCGCGATGTCGCTGAGGTGGCGGCGATCGCCCTAACCGAAGCGCGATTGTCCTACGCGACCCTCGATCTGTGCGCTGACGGCATGCACAGCCGGGAAGACATCGTTGCGATGATGAGTGAGGAACTTGGCCGACCCATCTCTTCTGGTGAGCCGACATTTGGCGAGTGGGCGGCCGAGGCACGCCTTCCCTACAATGACCGCCAAATGCAGGTGCTGGCCAAAATATACGCCCACTACGCCCACTATGGCCTTGGCGGGAACAGTCTGACATTGCGCGCCGCCCTGGGCCGCGAACCGCGTTCGTTGCGCGGCTTTATTCGGAACCTGGCCCAGCAAATGGCGCAGGCCGCCTGACTGCGCTCAGCCGCGCATACTTTCACTTTTCGAGAAGGAGATAGGTGATGCGACCGTCATCCCACAAGGTTTTGAAATCGAGAAAGCTACCGGCCTCTTACAATGCGCTGGTGATGCCATTCGTTCTTTCCATCCTGATGTCGGGCATTGTTTCCGCGGTAGCGACGCTGATCAATGCGGGCTGGACAACCGGTTTCGTGGCGACCTGGCCGTATGCATGGGGAGCATCATGGCTAATGGGCTTTCCAAGTCTGCTGCTGGTCTTGCCGATCGTGCGCCGTATGGTTGCGGCAATTGTCGATCAGCCGACCTCGTAGGCCTTGATTACAGGGGCCGACATGCCAAACAAAAACGGCCCTTGCGGGCCGCTTTTACCTTCGACTGACGGCTCGCAGCGCCATTGTCGGCTTCCGCGACCAGATACCTGTCTTCATGCGGGCAGCCTTCATGCGGGCCAGCCCTCATGCCGATCGTCGTCCGAGCCTGATCCCGAGCGCTCTTAAATGCAGCCGGCCGGCTTGCACTCTTGGCAAGCTCCTATCCTGGCCGTCCGTCACATCGGGCCGGGCATCATCTTGGTCGGTTTTTCCAGCATCGGAAACTCTGCCTTGCTGCATTTCACGTTCGGGTTGGTCGGACTGAACATGCCGTTCGGATTGTCTCTGAACAGCCAGGCATGAAGGTCGTAGTGGACGAACTCCCTCGGAATGAGCGGATAGTGCCCTTCCATCGGTCCCATGAAGGTCTGGCCAAATAGTTTTGGAGGTTCCTTGGTGTCTGGCGTCAGGGGCATCAGCCATTCCACGCCAACCAATTTCAAGCCTTTCTTGGTCGGCTCGTAGATCAGCACATTGGGGCGCATCGGATCGAGTTTCTGACCGACACTCGGGACGTTGACGAAATGGATGCCCATAGCGCCCTTCGGATAGTCCATTGCGCCCTCGATCCTGTCCCCGCTGTAATAGACGCACCCGACAGTCGACAGATAAAGGTCGCGGACGGCGATCGTGTAGTCTTCATATTTGGCGAGCGATTTCTTCAACGCTTCGATGTCGGCTTTGTTGGCGTCCTCGGCTCGAGCCGTGGCCGCTGCGCACCAAGCGGAGACCAGACCTGTCAAAATGAGGACGCCGCAACGCCCAAGACGAGCTGTTCTTGTCATGCATTCCTCCCAGATTTCCTTATCTGGCCGTGCAGGACCGGGGCCGACTAAGTGACTGCGCGGCCGTTTGTATCGCCCCATCCCTCTGGAAACGCACCAATGCTAATCCCTTCCAAGGCCTCCGGAAAGGGATTATTAGAAATCTCTAATGCGTTAGACCTTTTGGCGGACCACAGGAGCCCAAAAAGAAAGCTGCCCTTGCGGGGCCGCCTTCGCATTTCGATGCCGACCTGATCAGGTCAGCGGCGAAAGCTGGATCTCGACACGCCGGTTCTGCGCACGGCCGGCCGCCGTTCCATTGGACGCGATCGGACGGGTCTTGCCGAAACCGGTGACGGCGAAGCGGCGCGAATCGACACCTTGGCGCGAGAGATAGTTGGCGACCGCCAATGCACGGCGCTGCGACAGATCGAAATTGTGTTCGTCGCCGCCGGTCGAATCGGTGTGGCCGAACACGTCGACCGTGGTCTGCTTGAACTTCTTCAGCACCAGCGCAACCGAGTTCAGCACCTGGTAGAAGCCAGGCTTCACCGCATCCTGGTCGACGTTGAAAGTAATGTCGGACGGCATGTTGAGGATGATCTGGTCGCCGGTGCGGGTGACGCTGACGCCGGTGCCTTCGAGCTGGCGGCGCAGTTCAGCCTCGTTCTGGTCCATGGTCGCGCCGATGGCGCCGCCGGCCAGCGCGCCGATACCGGCGCCGATCAGCGCGTTGCGGCGGTCATTGCCGCCGGCAAGCAGGCCGAGGCCCGCGCCCGCCAGGGCACCAAGGCCGGCGCCGGCTGCGGTGTTCGAAACCTTCTGCTCGCCGGTGTACGGATCGGTCGTGGTGCAGGCACTCACCAGCACAGCCGTCGCAACGGCGACGAGCACAGTCTTTTTCATAGAATCGTCCCTCTCCAAAGCGCGGCCTTTGCGGCTCGCGCATATAAGCCCTTCTCCGGTCTTGTAACATGAAATGCGGCGAAAAACCGAGCGGCGAAAGCGGCTTTTCCCCGCTCGCGCCACTCTTCCGCTTTGGTGGCTGGTGCTGGCCTACCAGAGGTTCTTGCCGTCAATGACGACCACCTCGACCTTATCGAGGTCGAAATCGTCGAACAGCCGCGAATTGACTGATATCTTGGGATTGTCGAAGTCCGGTTTGCCGGTTGACCAGTCCGGCGTTTCGGTGAAGGTGCCGCAGCCGCAAATGGCGCAAAACCCGTGTTTGACGGTCTTCGATCCCCATTGATAGAAGGAAACGTTTTCCGGCGAGCTGGTGAGCTTGAATTGCGACGGAACGTAGTAAGCCCACAGCGAACCGCGCTTGGAGCAGAACGAGCAGGTGCATTGTGTTACCGTCTCGGGCGCCTGCGAAACCTCGAACGTCGTCGCCTTGCAATGACAGCTGGCCTTGATGGTCATGAAAAGCTTTCCTCTCCGTTGCCCGCCACCCATGCGGCAAGGCACCATAAAGGAAGGCTCCTGACAACTGTCTGTCAGCAGGCTCCGGTCGATCGAGCCGAGCGGCGCTCTGGCTGAAGCAGGCCCGTCGTCACCTCCCAATCGTCGTCACCTGCCGATATAGGCGGCCAGTTCGTCCGGCGTCCCGTTTGGGAAAGCCTGTTTCAGAAAATCCAGGAACGCCGACACGCGCGCGCTGAGCAGCCGCCGGGAGGGGTAGAGCGTCCATAGAGAAATTTCGGGGCCGTCAATATCCCCCCAATTCACCAGTGTGCCGTCAGCCAGGTCGTGGGCCACCAACGAAATGGGAAGCCGTCCTGCGCCGATGCCGGCTCGCACCGCATCCCGGACCATGATGAGCGTCGACAAGGCGAGGACCGGCTCGATTCTAAGTGTTGCCCGGCCACCTGGTGTCTTCACCTGCCATGTTTGCCGCTCGCCTGTCCCGCGCGCAACGCCAGGAGCGGCGAGCCCATCGGCCGGGCGAGGAAGGTCCGGGCTCGCCACAACGACCAGGCGGTCGCGGAGAAACGCCCGTCCGACCAGGCTTTCATCGGGATCCGGATTGACCCGGATTACCAGATCGTAGCCTTCCTCGATCATGTCGACATGCCGGTCTTCGGTGGTCACTTCAAGCCTCACCTCAGGATACCTCAGGGCAAATCCCGCGGCGATCCTCCCCATTGCAGTCTGCGAAAAATGCAAAGGCGCGCTGATCCGCAATCTGCCCTTGGGTCTCTGGCCGCCCGAGGCAATCGCCGATGCCGTCTCGTCCAGCTCGGCAAGCAACGCCCCCGTCCGCTCGAAGAGCGCCCGTCCTTCTTCGGTCAGCTTCAGGTTACGCGCACCCCGTTCGAACAGACGCAGATCGAGACTGCTTTCCAATTCGCCAACGCGCCGGGACAATGTTGCCTTGGGCCGGCCGGTGGACCTTGCCGCTTTGCCGAAGCCGCCATGGCGAGCCACGAGGTTAAAATCGGCAAGGGCTAAAAGATCCATGACTGTCCCACCAGTGAGACGACGTGTCTAAAATTGCCGTCTACTGGGCTCTTTGTGAGCCACACATATTGGGGCTGTCAAGCAACCCAACAGGAGAAATTCCATGACCATTCTCGTTACCGGCGCCACCGGCAATATCGGCCGCCAAGTCGTCGAACAGCTCGCCAAGCGCGGCGCCGATGTGCGTGCTCTCGTGCGCGATCCGTCGAAAACCAGTTTTCCGGCAGGCGTATCCGTCGTGCAAGGCGACTTTCTCGATGTCGATTCGCTGCGCAAAGCCATGTCTGGCGTTTCCACGCTGTTCCTCTTGAACGCCGTGGTGCCGGACGAATTCACCCAGGCTTTGATCGCCTTGAATGTCGCCCGATCGGCCGGCATCGAGCGGATCGTCTATCTCTCGGTGATCCACGCTGACGTCTATGTGAACGTGCCGCATTTCGCGGGCAAGTTCGGCGTCGAGCGAATGATCGAACAGATGGACTTCAAAGCTACGATCTTGCGCCCGGCCTACTTCATTCAGAACGATCTGACGGTCGAAGACGTCATCACCGGCTACGGCACCTACCCAATGCCGATCGGCCCCAAGGGTCTCGCCATGATCGATGCCCGCGATATCGCCGAGATCGCCGCTCTTGAGCTGCTGCGTCGCGAACGGTCCAAGGAGCCGCTTGCGTTCGAGAGGATCAACCTCGTCGGTCCGCAGACACTGACCGGGACGGACATTGCCGCAATCTGGTCAGACGTACTCGCCCGCCCGATCAGCTACAGCGGCGACAATACGGAGGGTTTTGAGCAAAATTTCAAGCAGTTCCTGCCCGCCTGGATGGCCTACGACATGCGCCTGATGGGCGAGCGTTTCTTTACCGACGGGATGCTGCCCGAGACCGGCGACGTCGAGCGCCTGACGGCACTTCTGGGTCGCCCACTGCGGCCGTATCGCGACTTCGCCTCAGCACTCGCTGCTTCCGTCTGACGCAAGCGCCTTCAGCACCAAGGCCGGCCTTCCGATGAGAACTGCCAACAGAACTCAGTAGGAACGCGGTGGCACGAACAGGCAGATCGTCTTGCCTGCGTCGAGGCCGGCCTGGTGCGCGCACCAGTGGAAATCGCCGTCGGGTGAGTCCTTGACCCGCTTGTCGCTCATCGGCACGACCTCCCCCGTTCCGGCGATGACATAGCCCTCCGGCTTTTCCAGCACCTCGCCGGTATGGGTGGTGCGGCAGTCGTAGTTTGCGCAGCAGGCGAAGGGATAACTCCAGCCTTGCGGCTTCGCCGCCGTAGGCTTGGCGTCATGGGCGAAGGCGGGTGCGGTCAGCACCGCAGCAAGCATCGCGATGGCAAAGATCGGGGTCACGAACAAGGAAAACAGGAGTCGGCCAGCCGGTTGAACGGCTCTGGCCGATCGGAGAGTGGCAGCAGACATGGAAGCGTTCCTTTCAAACGAGCATCAAGCGTTTCGCTTGCCCGTTCCCGGAACGTGTCTTCCCAGTGGCCGGATCGTCAGGTCGCAGATATGCCGCGTCCGGCCATAAATGCTTTTTCTCTTCCAGCCCTCGGATGCTGGGCTGATTCCTAGGCCGGCGCAAGAAGTTGCTGCGCGAGGCCGCCACATCTACGCCGCTATCCGCAACCGCTGACGAGATCCAAGGCCAGGCTCAACTCCCGGCAGACGGGCATCGAAACAACGGGATTGGCCGAATGTGGTTCCAGCCTATACTTCGCCTGGACCGGCGACCACATGCCCTTCATATTGCGGCAAGTCGTCGGCGATGGTGAACCATGGCGCCTTGGAGCCGACGAAGATGTGCGCGGTCGGCCGGATCGTCGGATCGTCGACCAGCGTGCCCATGGCGACATGGACATAGGCGCCGTCGCGGACCAGCGAATACAGCAACGAGCCGCAGCGGCTGCAATGCGCATCGTGGCCGCTGTCATCGCCGAAATGGATGAGCCCGTGATGCCCTTCGGCAAGGGCAAGTTTCTCGCGCTCGATGCCGGCGAAGGGCTTGAAGGCGGAACCTGTGGTGCGCCGGCAGTTCGAACAATGGCAGATCGCGGCATAGACGAACTCGTCCGCCACTTCATACTGAACCGTGCCGCAAAAGCATTTGCCGGTGAGCCTGCGAGTCATGGTTCCTCCTTCGCTCCCCCGCCAAGGGATGTTCTTATTCAAGAAAGTGGCGGAAGCGCAGGTATCATCCATTCGCAGGCCGGCCTCAGCTGAATATGAACATATCCTAGTCGAGGTCGGCCACGGCTTCACCGGCACCGCCCTCGATGCGCTGCGACAACGAGGCTTCCATGAAGTCGTCGAGGTCGCCGTCGAGCACGCTCGACGGGCTGGTGCTCTCGACGCCGGTGCGCAGGTCCTTCACCAACTGGTAGGGCTGCAGCACATAGGAACGGATCTGGTGACCCCAGCCGATGTCGCTCTTCGACGCTTCTGTGGCATTGGCCACCGCTTCGCGCTTCTTCAGCTCTTCCTCGTAAAGGCGCGAGCGCAGCATTTCCCAGGCCTTCGCCTTGTTCTTGTGCTGCGAGCGTTCGGCCTGGCAGGCAACCGCGATGCCGGTGGCGATATGGGTGATGCGAACCGCCGAGTCCGTGGTGTTGACGTGCTGGCCGCCCGAACCGGATGAGCGGTAGGTGTCGATGCGTACATCGGATTCCGAGACGTCGATCTCGATCCTGTCATCGACGACCGGGTAGACCCAGACGCTGGAGAAGGACGTGTGGCGGCGCGCATTGCTGTCATAGGGTGAAATGCGGACCAGGCGATGAACGCCCGACTCGGTCTTCAGCCAGCCATAGGCATTGTGGCCCTTGATCAGGAGCGTGGCGGACTTGATGCCGGCCTCTTCGCCGTCATGGACTTCCAGCACTTCGACCTTGAAACGGCGACGCTCGGCCCAGCGCGTGTACATGCGCAGAAGCATCGAGGCCCAGTCCTGGCTCTCGGTGCCGCCGGCGCCGGCATGGACTTCGAGATAGGTGTCGTTGGCGTCGGCCTCGCCCGACAGCAGCGTCTCGACCTGGCGGGCCTTGGCCTCGCCCTGCATCGAGCGGAGGGCTGCTTCCGCCTCGGCGATCACGCTCTGGTCGCCCTCTTCCTCACCCAGTTCGATCAGGCCGATATTGTCTTCCAGCGCCTGAGTCAGGCTTTTGACGCCGGCGATCCCGTCTTCGAGGCCTTGGCGCTCGCGCATCAGCTTTTGCGCTTCCAGCGGATCATTCCAGAGGCTGGAATCCTCGGCGCGCACGTTCAGGTATTCAAGCCGCTTTATAGCCTGATCCCAGTCAAAGATGCCTCCTCAGCAGGGTGATCGCCTGCCTGATCTCGTCGACAATATTCTGCGTTTCCGCGCGCATGGCTGGTTGTTCTGTCCTGTTTTCGAAGTGGCGCTTGGGTCGGCGCGATACATAGGCACGGCATTGCTGCCTGTAAAGCGAAATGGGCCGGCTCAACAAGCCAGCCCATTCGACGTAAAAAATCAGGTCGTCAGTAGAGTCCGCCGCCGGGTGCCTGGATGGCTTCCGTTGCCTGCGGCGATAGCGGTCCGCCGGCGCCGTTGGACCCGTCGGCGCCCATGCCGATCACCCAATAGCTGTCGGCTGGGCCGGTGCCAGGCTTGAAGGCTTCGATGATGGTGCCGGGATCGCCCGACGCGGCACGCATGCCGGTCTTGCGGTTGATCGCGACCAGGTTCATGCCTTCCGGCACCTTGAAGTCGACATTCGGCGTGCCGTCCAGCGCAACGCGCATGAAGTCCTTGAAGATAGGTGCCGCCAGACCGCCGCCAGTGGCGCCATGGCCGAGACCGCGCGGCGTGTCGTAACCCATGTAAAGGCCGACGACGAGGTTCGGCGTATAGCCGATGAACCAGGCGTCCTTCTCGTCATTGGTCGTTCCGGTCTTGCCGGCGATGTGGCGGCCAAGCTCGGCGATGGTGGCGCCGGTGCCGCGCTGGACCACGCCTTCCATCATCGAGGTGATCTGGTAGGCCGTCATCGGATCGAGCACCTGCTCGGAATTGTCGACCAGTTCCGGTTCGGGCTGGTTGTTCCATTCGGGCGCGTTGCAGCCTTCGCAGCCGCGCTCGTCCTGCTTGAACACGGTCTTGCCGTAGCGGTCCTGGATGCGGTCGATGAGCGAGGGTTTGATCGACTTGCCGCCATTGGCCATGATCGAATAGGCCGACACCATGCGCATCACCGTCGTCTCGCCGGAGCCCAGCGCCATCGGCAGATACGGCGCCAGATGGTCGTAGACGCCGAACCTCTCGGCATACTCCACCACCAGCTTCATGCCCATGTCGTTGGCGAGCCGCACCGTCATCAAATTGCGCGACTTTTCGATGCCGGAGCGCAAGGTCGCGGGGCCGGCCACCGTGCCGTCATAGTTCTTCGGCGTCCAGGTCGTGTTGCCGCTCTGGATGGTGATCGGTCCGTCCATGATAACCGAGGCCGGCGTATAGCCATTGTCGAGCGCGGCCGAATAGACGATCGGCTTGAAGGACGATCCCGGCTGGCGCATCGCCTGCGTGGCGCGGTTGAACTCCGACTGCGCATAGGAGAAGCCGCCGACCATGGCCAGCACGCGGCCGGTATGTGGATCCATGGCGATCAGGCCGCCCTCCACTTCCGGCACCTGGCGCAACGTGTAGGCGCCTTCCGACCCTTCGTTCTTCTGCACGAAGATGACGTCGCCGGGCTGCAGTACATCGGCCGGAGACTTGGCCTTGACCGTCTTGCCATCGACCACATGGCGCATGGCAAAGCTCATGTCTTCCTTGCTGACGGCGCCTTCGATGCGTTCCTTGACGATATCGCCCGAAATCTGCCGCGTCGGCTGCAGGCCGATGGAAAGGCCGGTCGCCGAGCTGTCGAGCACGACGGCAAGCGACCATTCCGGCACGTCTTCCAGCCCCTTGACGTTGCCCAGCGCCACGCCCCAGTCGCCGGAAGCATCGATATGCGTCACCGGTCCGCGATAGCCGCGCAGCGTGTCGTATTTGAGCAAGCCGTTCTGCATCGACTTGCGGGCGATGAGCTGGATCTTCGGATCGAGCGTCGTGCGCACCGAAAGGCCGCCCTCATAGAGCGCGTTCTCGCCATAGCGCGAGATGATCTGGCGGCGCACTTCCTCGGTGAAATATTCACCCGCAAACAGATATGAGCCATTGCGGCGCGGCGTCACGCCGAGCGGCTCGGCCTTGGCCTTGTCGCCTTCCTCGCGCGTCACGTAGCCGTTCTCGACCATCTGGTCGATGACCCAGTTGCGGCGCTCGATGGCGCGGTCGGCATGCTTGAAGGGATGGTAGTTGTTGGGCCCCTTCGGCAGCGACGCCAGATAGGCGGCTTCCGCGACCGTGAGTTCGTTGACCGACTTGTCGAAATAGGTCAGTGCCGCGCCCGCAACGCCATAGGCGCCGAAGCCGAAGAAGATTTCGTTGAGGTAGAGCTCAAGGATGCGGTCCTTCGAATAGGCCTGCTCGATGCGGAAGGCCAGGATCATCTCCTTGATCTTGCGCTCGTAGGTCTGGTCCGAGGACAAGAGGAAGTTCTTCGCCACCTGCTGGGTGATGGTCGAGGCGCCGACCTGGCGTCTGCCCGAACCAAGATTCTGCAGGTTGACGTAGATGGCGCGGCCAAGCCCGGTGATGTCGATGCCTGGATGGTTGTAGAAATTCTTGTCCTCGGCCGACAGGAACGCCGCCTTGACCCGGTCCGGAACCGCCTGGATCGGCAGATAGAGCCGCCGTTCGCGCGCATATTCGGCCATCAGCGAGCCGTCGGAAGCATGGATGCGGGTCGTCACCGGCGGCTCGTACTTGGCCAGGACCTCGTAGTCGGGCAGGTCTTTCGACAGATGGCTGATGTATATCGCCACGCCCGCGGCGACGATAAGCGCCAGCGTCGTGCCGATACCAAAGAAATAGCCGATAAGACGAATCATGCCCGCTCCAGTCCGAGGTTCGGGAATTTCCTAGACGAAGCCGCCTTTCGCGCAAGCCTTCGCAACGGTCCCGATCCGTGATGGAAAACCCATGTCGCCACCATGTGGGCAAAATACGGCAGTGCCCGGTTTCGGCATCCCCCACCGGAAATAAAAGCGCCTGGTGTTGTCGGCGTGCAACGCTGCCTCCGGTTGTGGGCGGCGGCGAACATCTCAGCCTCCGGTTCCCGTTCCCATCTTGGCGGAGGCAAACAGGGCGATGGCGTTGGTGATGCTCTGCGCCGCCTTGGCGCGCCAGTCGGCGTCGAGCAGTTGCGCTTCATCCTTGGCGTTGGAGAGATAGCCGAGTTCCACCAGCACCGACGGCACATCGGGCGCTTTCAGCACTTTGAAGCCGGCCGAACGCTGCGGATTATTGATCAGGCCGACGCTGGTGGACAACTGGCCGACCAGAGTGTGGGCAAAGCTCATCGAGAAATTATGCGTCTCGCGGCGGATCAGGTCGATCAGTATGTCGGTGACTTCCTTGTTGTCGTCCTTGATCACCATGCCGGCGAACTGGTCGGAGAGGTTTTCACGGTCGGCAAGCGCCTGCGCTTGCGGATCGGACGCCTTGTCGGAGACGGTATAGACGGTGGCGCCTCTGATACCCTTGACGCTGATCGTGTCGGCATGGATCGAGATCAAAAGGTCGGCCTCGTGCTGCCGGGCGATGCGCACGCGGTCATCGAGCCGCAGGAACTCGTCGGTATCGCGCGTCATGAACACGTCGTAGTTGGCGACGGCGGCGAGCTTGTCGCGCAATTCGGTGGCGAAGGCCAGCGTCACGTTCTTCTCGATGGTGCCGTTGAGGCCTTCGGCGCCACCGTCGATGCCGCCATGGCCGGGATCGATGACGATGGTGAAGCGATGCCCGGGATTGGAGATCGGCCCTGTGCCGACCCTGGAGCCCTTGTCGGTGGAGACGGTCGAGCCAGTGGTCAGCGCCTGGTTGGCAAGGGCTTCGTCGAACTCGCGGTCGGAGGCTGCCGACATGTCGATGGCGATGCGATAGCCTGCGCCGTCCTCGTTCTTGAGCACCTCGAGCTTGTCGACCGAGAACGGCCCCTTGCCGGTCAGGATCAGCCGCGATCCCTCGCCCTGATCGCCATAACGCACCGCTTTGACCAGGCCGCGGGCCTTGGCGTCCTTCGCGCCAATGGCGAATCGGGTGCGCGGCAGGTCCACGACCAGCCGGTTGGGGCCGCGCAGCAGGAACCATTTGATGTCGGGCTCGCGGTCGAAATCGATGACGATGCGCATCTTGGTTGCGTCGCCGGCCATCTTGTAGGCGGTGGCGCCGAGTGGCGCATCGGCGGCGCGTGAAACCGGCGCAAAAGCAAGGCAAAGCGCCAGCAGCAACAGCACACCGGCAGCGCGCAGGAAACGGCCTGCACAGCCATGGCCCTTGTCTGTGATGCCCGCCAGTCCCATTTCTTTGCAGTCGCTCCCGGTTTGGCGCTTGCGCCCGCGTGGTTGGTCGAAATGCCGGTCAGGCCGCAGACTCGATTAACGATTGGTATCCAGAGAAGGTTAACCAAGCCTTTTCATTGAGGATTAAGGCCTGTGCTTCCGTTACGGCACTGCTTTTTGCCGGCATCCGAAATCGGGGTTGCCTTCCACCCCGTCAAATCATAAAAGCGATGGTGGATCACTGCAATCCTGGAACCGCTTCTCCCGCAGCTTCCTGCTACAGGTCAGATGAAAGGCGGCTCCTTTCGCTCCAGCGAAAAGGCTTCAGGTGATCGCGACGAATTTCGCAGGTGTGCGCCCGTGGCGGGGGAATCGCCTGCGTGAGGAAAACGGCCGGGGTTGTTCCCGTGCCGGCTCTATATGAGCAAACAAGCTGGTCCGGTTCGTCCGGGCTTTGGTTCAAAAGGTTCTGCTGGTGACGATGGCTTCAAGCGCAATCATGGAAAGGTCCGCATCAAACCGCGCCATTGTGGCTGCGGGCGGCACCGCCATGGCGCTCAAGCGGCGTCCGGCGGACATTCAGACATCCGGCACCCACATCCCAGACACGCAGCAGCGGGCTTTGCCTCGCAAGCTGCGGCTGACGGCTGCCGGGAGGAAACGAAATAATGCCCAACAAAATGCTGATAGACGCCTCCCACCCGGAGGAAACACGCGTTGTCGTTATCCGCGGTAACCGTATTGAAGAATTCGACTTTGAATCTCAGGACAAGAAGCAGCTCAAAGGAAACATCTATCTCGCCCGCGTAACGCGCGTCGAACCTTCCCTTCAGGCAGCCTTTGTCGAATATGGCGGCAACCGTCACGGTTTCCTCGCCTTCAGTGAAATTCACCCCGACTATTACCAGATCCCGGTCGCCGATCGTCAGGCTTTGCTGCGCGCTGAAGCGCAGGAAGCCGAGGACGAGGAGAACGAGGACAATGACGGCGACGACCGCCAGAGCCGCGATCGCGGCCGGCGCGGCCGCCGGCGCGGCGGCAAGGGTCGTGAGCGAGGCGAACACAAGCGCGACGCCGGCGCCGATGATGAAAACGGCGAACATGGCGATGCCGGCAGCGATGCCGTCTCCGAAGCGCCTGCTTCCGAGCATGCCGCGGCCAATACCGCCGGGCATGACGATCATGCCGGGCATGGCGACAGCGAAGCCTCCGACGCCGAGACATCCGCGACCGAACCGTCGGAAGGCGGCCCGACATCGATCGCGGCAAGCGTCGAAGCGGATGTGATCTCCGAAGCTGTCCCTGCGGCGGAGCCGGGTGACGAAAGGTCGTCCAGCGAGGCAAGTGGCGAAGCCACCTCCGAGGACAATGACCGCGGCATGCTGGAAGAGGTGCAGTCCTCGCATCCGGACGACCACGAGATCGAATCCGTAGGCGCCGAGGATGCGCTGGAAGAGGTGCGCAGCCGCCGCAAGCCGGTGCGCCGCCAGTACAAGATTCAGGAAGTCATCAAGCGCCGGCAGATTCTGCTGGTGCAGGTGGTCAAGGAAGAGCGCGGCAACAAGGGCGCGGCGCTCACCACCTATCTGTCGCTTGCCGGCCGCTATTCCGTGCTGATGCCCAACACCGCACGCGGCGGCGGCATTTCGCGCAAGATCACCAGTGCGGTCGACCGCAAGCGCCTCAAGGAGGTCGTTGCCGATCTCGAAGTGCCGCAGGGCATGGGCGTCATCCTGCGCACCGCCGGCGAAAGCCGCACCAAGGCGGAAATCAAGCGCGACTACGAATATCTGATGCGGCTTTGGGAAAACGTCCGCAATCTGACGCTGCAATCCACCGCCCCTGCCCTCGTCTATGAGGAAGGCAGCCTGATCAAGCGCTCGGTGCGCGACCTCTACAACAAGGATATTGACGAGATTCTTGTCTCCGGCGAGGAAGGCTACCGCGAGGCCAAGGATTTCATGCGCATGCTGATGCCGAGCCACGCCAAGGTGGTTCAGCCGTTCCGCGACACGACGCCGATCTTCGTGCGCAACGGCATCGAGGCGCAGCTCGACCGCATGCTGCAGCCGCAGGTGACGCTGAAGAGCGGCGGCTACATCATCATCAACCAGACCGAGGCGCTGGTCGCCATCGACGTCAATTCGGGCCGCTCCACCAAGGAGCACTCGATCGAGGACACCGCTCTCCACACCAACCTTGAAGCGGCGGAAGAAGTCGCCAGGCAATTGAGGCTGCGCGATCTCGCCGGCCTGATCGTCATCGACTTCATCGACATGGAGGAGAACCGCAACAACCGCTCCGTCGAGAAGCGGCTGAAGGATCACCTCAAGAACGACCGAGCTCGCATCCAGGTCGGCCGCATCTCGCATTTCGGCCTGATGGAGATGTCGCGCCAGCGCATCCGCGCCAGCGTGCTGGAATCGACCATGAAGCCCTGCCCGCATTGCGGCGGCACCGGCCATGTGCGCTCCGATTCGTCGGTGGCGCTGATGGTGGTGAGGGCGATCGAGGAATTCCTGCTCAAGGATTCGCGCAGCCACATCACGGTGCGGACCCCGGCGGCGACCGCTCTCTATGTGCTCAACCACAAGCGCGGCACGCTGGTGGAACTCGAAAGCCGCTTTGGCCTGACCATCACCGTCGAGGCCGATGATACGGTGGGTGTGCAGCACTACGCGATCTTCCGCGGCGCCATTGCCGAAAAGCCGGAAGGCTTTGTCGAAGCGCGAACCTTCCCGGCCTATGTCGAGCCGGAAGAGCCCGAGGACGAGATCGTCATCGAGGAGGAAGACGACGAGGTTGTGGTACAGGCCGAGCAGCCGCGCCAGGCGCAGCCGCAGTCGCAGCAGCAGCAGCCGAGATCGGCTGAGGACGGCGAAGGCCGCGATCGCAAGCGTCGCAAGCGCCGCAGGCGGCGCGGCGGCAAGGATCGCGAACGCGAACATGGCGATCGCGAGCATGGCGCCGAAGGTGCTTCGGTTTCGGCGGCAAGCGACGACTTTGCCGCTGAACCAGGCGGTGACGATGCAACACAGCAAGACGAAGCCCAGGTTGGCGCCGTCGAAACGGTGGAAGCATCAGATGACGCCCAGGGCAAGAAGCGCCGTCGCGGCAAGCGCGGCGGCAAGCGCAATCGTCGCGAAGACGGCACGGAGACCGAAGCCGGCGAAACCGCCTCGGTGGCCGAGGCCGCTGAAGTCGGAACGGCCGCAAGCGAGCCCGTAGCAGCCGTAGCGGTTGAAGAAGCAGCGGCTCCCGCCGCGGCGAACGACGACGCTCCAGCCGAAAAGCCGAAGAAGAAGCGCGCTTCAAGGGCAAAGAAGGCTGTGGTGGAAGTCGCCGATGAGACGGCGGCCGAGGCTGCACCGGAAGCTGCCGTCGAAGCAGCCGCCCCCGCTGCGGCCGATGCCGCCACGGAAACGACCGTCGACGACGAGCCCGCCAAGGCTCGCCCGTCACGGCGCAAAGCCGTGGCCGCGGATACCTCCGCGGTGCCGGTGGTTTCCTCCAGCGTTGCCGACGAGGCAAAGGCCGAGGAAAAGCCGAAGCGCGCCGGCTGGTGGCAGCGGAAGGGCTTTTTCTAAGCTATTCAGCCGATTAAGATAGGTTCCTGACAAAAATCCCGCGCCGTTCAAACCACGGCGCGGGATTTTTTCATGCGCGAATGGCGGAAAGCATCAGGGGGCGAAAATCGACCAGTTCATCATCCTGGCCAGTTTTTCCAAGGCGATCGACCCCAGCTTGGAATTGCCGTTGGCGTTCAAGCCCGGCGACCATACGGCGAGTGAAGCCACACCCGGCACGATCCCCAATATGCCGCCGCCGACGCCGCTTTTGCCGGGAATGCCGACACGGAAGGCGAAATCGCCGGAACCGTCATAGTGGCCGCAGGTCAGCATCATGGCGCCGATGCGCCGCGCCCGCTCGGCAGACACCACGGAGTGCCCGGTTGCCGGGTTTCTGCCGCCATTGGCGAGGAAGCGGCCGGCCAGCGCCAATTGCCGGCAGCTCATGGCGATGGCGCAATGGTGGAAGTACACGCCCAGCGCCAGCTCCGGTGCATGGTGGAGATTGCCGAAGGATTTCATGTAGTTGGCAAGCGCGAAGTTGCGATAGCCGGTGGCGCGTTCGGAAGCCGCGACCTCGCGGTCGATGATGATCGCTTCGTCATCGGCAAGGAACTGGATGAAGCGCAGGATTTCGCCGATCGCCTCGCGCGGCTGGTGGCCGGCAAGCAGTATGTCGGAGACGACGATGGCGCCGGCATTGATGAACGGATTGCGCGGAATGCCGTTCTCATGCTCGAGCTGCACGATCGAGTTGAACGGATTGCCCGACGGCTCGCGTCCGACACGCTGCCACAGCGCGTCGCCGACATTGCCGAGCGCCAACGTGAGCGTAAACACCTTGGAGATGGACTGGATCGAAAACGCCTGGTCGGCGTCGCCGGCGACCAGCACGCGGCCGTCATTGGTCACGGCGGCAATGCCGAATTTCTTCGGATCGACCTTGCCGAGCTGCGGAATGTAGGTGGCGACCTCGCCGCGATCGGAGCGCTCGGCCATCTCGGCGGCGATGTCGGCCAGCGTTTGTTCAAGATCCGGCATGCTCGTCCCCGCTATTTCAGCCAGCGCTCGATGCGCGCCATCGCATCGACCATGTCGTCATGGCTGCCGGCATAGGAAAAGCGCATCGTGCGGTGTCCTGCCAGCGGATCGAAATCGCGACCGGGCGTCGCCGCCACATGCGCTTCGGCCAGCATTTTGCGCGCAAAGGCCATGCTGTCATTGGTATGCCGGGTGACATCGCAGAAAGCGTAGAAGGCACCGTCCATCGGCGCCGCCAAGGGAAATCCGAGTTCCGGAAGGCGCCGCATCAACAGCTCGCGGTTCCAGGCATAGCGCGCCTTCACTGCTTCCAGCTCTTCCGCCGCCTTGAAGGCTTCGATCGCCGCGATCTGCGACAGTTCCGGCGGCGAGATGTAGAGGCTCTGGGCGATGCGTTCGATCGGCCTCACCAGAGCTTCCGGCAGCACCATCCAGCCGATGCGCCATCCGGTCATGCAATAATATTTCGAGAAGGAATTGATCACCGTCACGCCTGAGCCATGGGCCAGCGCCGTGGTGTCGGGCGCGGCATAGGCCAGCCGATGATAGATTTCGTCCGAAATCACCGCGATGCCGAGTTCTTCGGCTGTCCTCACCAGTGCCGACAACTCGTCGACGGGAATGACCGCACCTGTCGGATTGGCCGGGCTGGCGAACAACACACCCTTCAGCGGTTTTTCCCGGTGCGCCGATTTCAAATGTTCGGCATGAAGATAGGCGTCGCTGCCGAGCTCAATCTCGACGATCTGGATACCGAGCGCGGCCATGATGTTGCGGTAGGCCGGATAGCCGGGTGCTGCGATGGCGACGCGGTCGCCGGGATCGAACATCGCCAGGAATGCCAGATTGAAGGCGGCCGACGATCCCGTGGTCACGGCGATCCGGTTCGGCGCGACATCGATCCCGTAATGGTCGCCATAATGCGTGGCGATCGCCTTGCGCAGATCCGCCAGACCGAGTGTGTCGGTATAGCCGATGCGTCCGATCCTCAGCGCATTTGCGGCTGCTTCCCTCACGCCCACGGGCGCCGGATCGGATGGCTGGCCGACGGCCATGGAGACGACAGGCACGCCCGTCGCCTTCAGCCGGTTGGCTTCGGCCAGAATGTCCATGGCGTGAAACGGCTCGACTTCACCGCGGCGCGACAGCGAAACTACCATTTGACCTCAATCTTTCCGTCCGGCCCGCCGCTCAAAGCCATCAACCGGCGGCAGCGCCGCACAAATGCCCGATTGATGTGAGGATCACAAGTTCGCCTAGTTTCGGTGCCGTGACTTTTCATCGTTCGCGCGCTCGTTTACCAGTGGACCTCATGCTGAGCCGACCCAAATCGACGATGTCCAAATCTTCCATCGGGAAGACAGCGCGCGGCTTCGCGACGCTTTTGCTTGCCGCCGCCGTCGCTGTCACCGGCTCGGTGACGGCCTTCGCGCAGGCGGTGCCGGTCGTGCGCGATGCCGAGATCGAGGCGCTGGTGCGCGACTATGCGCGGCCGATCTTCAAGGCGGCCGGTCTTGCCAATGACGGTGTCGATATCGTTCTGGTCAACGATCAGAGCTTCAACGCCTTCGTTACCGGGCGCCGGCTGTTCATCAACACCGGCGCGCTGATGCAGGCCGAAACGCCCAACGAGATCATCGGCGTCATCGCCCACGAGGCCGGCCACATCGCCGGCGGCCATCAGCAGAAATTGCGCGACCAGCTCGAGCGCGCCAAGACCATGGCCATCATCGCCACGCTGCTTGGCGCCGGCGCCATCGTTGCCGGCGCCACCACCAACAGCCGCGGCCTTGCCGGCGCCGGCATGGGCGTGGCTGCGGGCGGCGGCGAGATGGCGCAGCGCAGCATTCTTGCCTACCAGCGCACCGAAGAGTCGACCGCCGACCGCTCTGCCATCACCTATCTCAATGCCACCGGCCAGTCCGGCATGGGCATGCTGAAGACCTTCGCCCGCTTCCAGAGCGCGCTGTCGCTTTCCGGCACGCAGGTCGATCCCTACCGCATCAGCCACCCGATGCCGCAGGAGCGCATCGCCAATCTCGAAGTGCTGGTCAAGCAGAGCCCTAACGTCGACAAGGTCGATCCGCCGGCACTGCAGCAGCGGCACGACATGATGCGCATCAAGATCGCCGCCTATATGGGCGGCCAGGCCGCCGCCACGCGGCTGATCCGCAAGGCCCCGGGCAGCCTCGCCTCGCGCTATGGCGAAGCGCAGATGGCCTATCTCTACGGCAATCTGGGTGCAGCACTGACCAAGGCCAATGCATTGATCAAGGAACAGCCGAAGAACCCCTACTTCCAGGAAATGCGCGGCGACATACTGATGAAGGCCAACAAGCCCAAGGACGCCGCGGACGCCTATGCCAAGGCGGTCAGCCTCGATCCGGTGAGGTCGGGCCTGTTGCCCGTTTCCCTCGGCCAGGCGCTGATGGCCATCGGCACGCCCGACTCGCTGAAGAAGGCGGTGGTGCAGATCAACAACGGTCTCGGGCGCGACAAGGAAAACACGGTCGGATACCGCTATCTCGCCCAGGCCTATGGCGAGCTTGGCAACATTCCGGCGGCGGAACTCGCCACCGCCGAGGGCCACTTTTATTCCGGCGATTACACGAATGCGAAAATTTTCGCCATGCGCGCGCAAAAAGACTTGAAGCGCGGCGAGCCCGGCTGGATTCGGGCGCAGGACATCATAAACTACAACCCTTCAGGCAAACTCAAGAAATGAACCTTCCGGTCGCCCGCGGCGACTAGGATAGACCGGAACCGGTAAAGAGGATGAGACGATGAACAAGGCAATATTGCTCGGCACGACGGGAGTGGCGGCTGCTCTTGCCATGCTCGCTTTCGGGTTCGTCGCCGGCAGTCCGCAGGTGGCCAAGGCCGGCACGGCGCAGACCGTGCAGACCGCCTCTGCCGACACCAAGATCGATCGCACTGAGGTCGAGGGCATTATCCGCGACTATCTCCTGAAGAACCCCGAAGTGCTGCTCGAAGTGCAGGAGGCGCTCGAGGCCAAGCAGAAGGAAGAGCAGCGCATAGCCAGCCTCGGCGTCATCGAGAAGGCCAAGTCCGAGATTTTCAACTCGACCTTCGACGGCGTCGTCGGCAATCCGAAGGGCAAGGTCACCATCGTCGAATTCTACGACTACAATTGCGGCTTCTGCAAACGCGCCATCGACGACATGCAGGCTCTGACAAAGGCCGATCCGGAGCTGCGCTTCGTGCTCAAGGAATTCCCGATCCTCGGGCCGGATTCGCAAAAGGCCAGCGTCGTCTCGATGGCTTTCCACCTGATGCATCCGGAGAAATACGGCGAGTTCCACAACGCCCTGCTCGGCGGCCAGGGCCGCGCCACCGAGGCGGCGGCCATCAAGGTTGCGCTGTCGCTAGGCGCCGATGAGGCGAAATTGCGCGAGAAGATGAAGGACCCGACCATCACCGAGGCCTTCTCCAAGACCTTCGACCTCGCCAACAAGCTGGCCATCACCGGAACGCCGTCCTATGTCGTCGGCAATGAAGTGGTGTTCGGCGCGCTCGGCCAGGAAGTGCTGGCCGAAAAGATCGAGGCGGCGAAAGCCGCGCTCTGATCTTGCACGCGAGCCTTCTCACGGGCACATTTCCGCCTGTTGTGGACAGTGAAAGATCGCACTTGTGCTCTTTCCGCGGGCGGCTATGCCCATTATAGAAGGCCCTGCGCGCCGGCTTGAGGCCGGCGTCGGAAAAGGTCGGCATTTTTGAAAACGATTTTCGTCCTGAACGGCCCCAACCTGAACGCGCTCGGCAAGCGCGAGCCGGGCATCTATGGCGGCAAGACGCTTGCCGCGATCGCCGACGACTGTAAGCAGGCGGGCGCCGCCCTTGGCCTCGAGATTGATTTTCGCCAGTCGAACCATGAGGGCGACCTCGTCGACTGGATCCAGGAAGCCGGCGACAAGGCAGCCGGCATCGTCATCAATCCGGGTGCCTACAGCCACACCTCGATTGCCATTCACGACGCCATCCGCGCTGTCGCGCCGCTGCCCGTCGCCGAAGTTCACCTCTCCAACATCCACGCGCGGGAACCATTCCGCCACGTCTCCATGGTCGCGCCGGTCGCTGTCGGCATGATCTGCGGGTTCGGGCCGCTTGGCTACTCGCTGGCGCTGCAGGCGCTGGCGGCACGCCTATGACCGGCCCACAAACAGAAGGCTCGAAAATGTCGATAAAGAAGACCGGTGTTGACCAGCAACTGATCCGCGATCTCGCGGGCATACTGAACGACACCAATCTCACCGAGATCGAAGTCGAGCTCGGCGACCTGAAGGTGCGCGTGTCGCGCCAGGCGCCGGCCGTCCACGCCATCGCCGCCCCGCAGGCCGGTTATGCTCCGGCAGCGCAGCAGCCCGCGGCGGGCGCGGCTGCCGCACCAGCAGTGGCCGATCCGTCCAAGAACGCGGTCCCCTCGCCGATGGTCGGCACCGCTTATCTCGCGCCCTCGCCCGACGCCAAGGCCTTCATCGAAGTCGGCCAGAAGGTCAAGGAAGGCCAGACGCTGCTGATCATCGAAGCGATGAAGACGATGAACCAGATCCCTTCGCCGCGCGCCGGCACGGTGACGGCGATCCTGTTCGAGGACGGCCAGCCGGTCGAGTACGGCATGCCGCTCGTCGTGATCGAGTAGAGCGGGCCGGATGTTCCAGAAGATCCTCATCGCCAACCGCGGCGAAATCGCGCTTCGGGTGCTGCGCGCCTGCAAGGAACTCGGCATCCAGACCGTGGTCGTGCATTCGACCGCCGACGCTGACGCCATGCATGTCAGGCTCGCCGACGAAAGCGTGTGCATCGGTCCGCCGCCGTCGCGCGACAGCTATCTCAACATCCACCAGATCGTCGCCGCCTGCGAGATCACCGGCGCCGACGCCGTGCATCCGGGCTACGGTTTCCTGTCGGAGAACGCCAAGTTCGCCGATATCCTCGCCGCCCACAACATCACCTTCATCGGTCCGTCGGGCGACCATATCCGCATCATGGGCGACAAGATCGAGGCCAAGCGCACCGCAAAGCGGCTCGGCATTCCGGTTGTACCGGGCTCCGACGGCGCCGTCACCGATCAAAAGGAAGCCAGGCGCATTGCCGCCGAGATCGGCTATCCCGTGATCATCAAGGCATCGGCAGGCGGTGGCGGGCGCGGTATGAAGGTCGCCCTTACCGAAGCCGATCTCGAGATCGCCTTGCAGACAGCCAGCACGGAGGCCGGCGCGGCCTTCGGCGACGATGCCGTCTACATCGAGAAATACTTGGAAAAGCCGCGCCACATCGAGGTGCAGGTATTCGGCGACGGCGCCGGCCGCGGCGTGCATTTCGGCGAGCGCGACTGTTCGCTGCAACGCCGCCACCAGAAAGTCTGGGAAGAGGCGCCCTCGCCGGCCCTCAACGCCGAGGAGCGCGCCCGCATCGGCAATATCTGTGCCAAGGCCATCGCCGACCTCGGCTACTCCGGCGCAGGCACCATCGAATTCCTGTACGAGAATGGCGAGTTCTACTTCATCGAGATGAACACGCGGCTGCAGGTCGAGCATCCGGTGACGGAGGCGATCACCGGCATCGATCTCGTCCACGAACAGATCCGCGTTGCCTCCGGCGGCGGGCTTTCGGTGCGCCAGGAGGACATCAAGTTCAACGGCCACGCCATAGAATGCCGCATCAATGCCGAGGACCCGCGCACCTTCACGCCTTCGCCTGGCACGATTACACATTTCCACACGCCTGGCGGTCTCGGCATCCGCGTCGATTCCGGTGTCTATTCCGGCTACAAGATCCCGCCCTATTATGATAGCCTGATCGGCAAGCTGATCGTGCACGGCCGCAACCGCGTCGAATGCATGATGCGGCTGAGGCGGGCGCTCGACGAGTTCGTCGTCGATGGCATCAAGACGACGCTGCCGCTGTTTCGCGACCTGGTCGGCAATGCCGATATCGCCAATGGCGACTACGACATCCACTGGCTGGAGAAGTATCTGGCCAAAGAGGAATAGCGCCCGAATTGCCGCTATGATGCCGCGATGACCCGCCCTTACGCTCCCGGCTATCGCATTCCGACCGACCTGTTGCTCAAGGCCTATGCCTCGGGCGTCTTCCCGATGGCCGAGAGCGCTTCCGACCCGGAAGTGTTCTGGGTGCGGCCGGAGACGCGCGGCATCATTCCGCTCGATGGCTTCCACACGCCGAAGAGCTTGAAGAAGACAATCCGCAAGCACCCGTTCGACATCCGCTTCGATTTCGATTTCGAGGCGACGATCGACGGCTGCGCCGAAAAGCGCGAGGAGCGCCGCTCGACCTGGATCAACGCGCCGATCCGCGAAGCCTATATCGAGCTGCACCGTCTTGGGCACTGCCATTCGGTCGAGGCATGGCGCGAGGAACGGCTGGTCGGCGGCCTCTATGGCGTCTCGCTCGGTCGCGTGTTCTTCGGCGAAAGCATGTTCGCCCGGGAAACCGACGCGTCCAAGACCTGCCTGTATCATCTGGTCGAGCGGCTGAAGGCGCGCGGCTTTGCCCTGCTCGACACGCAATTCACCACTGAGCATCTCAAACGCTTCGGCGCGGTCGACGTGCCGCGCGTCAAATACGAGAAGATGTTGGCCGAGGCGCTGAAGGGCGAAGCCGTTTTTTATCCCTGATCGGAGACCGAGCGGCCGAGCCGGCTCTGAAAGGGGTCAGCCCTTCGCGGTTTCCATCGGCGTCTGCGAATGGAACATCATCTTCCAGCCGTTGACACGATGAACATAGCCGGTGCTGACCAACGCGGCGTAGGGCTCGCCGTTTTCTCGTGTCGCATGAGCCTCATAGGTCAGCATGATAATGTCGCTGCCGGGCTCGATGATACCCTTGAGGTCGATCTGAAGGTCGCGCCAGCGGTTGGGCTTGGTCGCGGTCTTGGCCAGATCGGCATTGTCCATTGCCTGTGCCATCTCAGGAAATGCTACCAGGCATTCTGTGTCGACATTGGCGGCGTAGTAAGCTTCGTCGCCCGTCCAGAACCCCTTTTCGAGTTCGAGCAGGTCGTCTTTGCTGGCCGTGATCCGTTTGCTGTCCGACATCAGAATATCCTCCAAGCGCATAAATGCGTCATCGTCCATGGCCCAACGCATAGTTGCCACCACGGTTCCGGAGGATCAGTTGGTGTTGGTCGCGTCAGGTTCCGTGGGGTCTGGCTGTTCGGCGGCCGGAGCAGCGGCGGGCTTTGGCTTGGACGTGTCGACCTTGGGCGTCTCGGCATTGGCCGCGTCGGGCGGCGGCACATCCGACTTCTGCTTGCAGCCCTTTAGCCAGACGTCATAGACGGCGTGCTCGACGGCGTTTAGGCCGGGGCTCTCGGCGAACATCCAGCCGGTGAAGATGCGGCGGATCTTGCGGTCGAGCGTGATTTCGTCGACTTCGACGAAGGAATCGGTCTTCGGCTCTTCATTCTCCGGCCGCGAATAGCAGATGCGCGGCGTCACCTGCAAAGCGCCGAACTGCACGGTTTCGTCGATGTAGACATCGAAGGTGATGATACGGCCGGTGATCTTGTCGATGCCGGCAAATTCGGCGACCGGATTGGTGATGCGATCGGAGATTGCGGGTGCTGCCGCAGGCGCCTGGGCCGCGGCAAACGATGTCGGGCACATGGCGACAGCGGCAATTGCCGCCAGTCCGGCCATCGATGTCAGGCTGAAAATGTTCATGCGGAGATACCGGTGGTTTGGGCCCGGGTGATTCTGTCACGCCCAAGGCTATTCGCCGTTGTCATATCAGCAAGCAGCTAAACGCCAATTGTGGCGACAAAGGACCGGCCGGCGGTCAAGAACCAGGCGTCCACGCATCGTAGTCGCCCGTCACCTGCGGACGGTGCTGATTGGTGAGCACGGAACCCTTTGGGCGATAAGCCGCCGGTGTTCCCGTGAGGTTCGGCTCATGCGCCTTTTCCCATTCGCGCGGCTGATAGTCGTCGCTTGGCGGCGCCACATCGACGCGGTGATGCATCCAGCCGTGCCAGCCCGGAGGGATCGCCGACGCCTCCGAATAATTGGCGTAGATGACCCAGCGGCGGGTGCGGCCTTCCGAATCGACGCCGCCTTCGTAGTAGACATTGCCGGCCCCATCCTGGCCGACCTTGTTGCCGTGGCGCCAGGTGTGAAAACGGGTTCCCAGCGTCTGGCGGTTCCACCAGGTGAAAAACTGCAGAAGGAAAGTTTTCATTCAGATCCTCGCGGGCGCGCGGCGGTGGCTGTCCCTGCTTATGGCGTCAGGCCTTGGCGAAGGCAAGGGTTTTGCGGCGCCTGCGGCACTGACGGCATGCCGAAACGCTCGGTCATTGGCCGATCCATTTCGCACCTGCGAACCGACGCTTGCCAAGCCGGCTGCGTCTTCCTAAAGCTCTCATCGCCCGGCGCTGCCGCATGACCCCGAAAATCGAAATCGATTTTCGGAAAGGATCATGCCCAAACCCAAGTGCTACAGCGTCCTTTGCGCGTCCACGGGACGCGCGGCGCTGTAGTCAACGCCGGCTGCGGGAGGTGAGGAATGGCCTTAGCTGCCGCCAGGATCAGTGCGGAGACAATACGCGCCCGCAAGGGCGGCGTGCCGGTCGTATGCCTTGCCGCTTACACCTATCCCGTCGCCCGCCTGCTCGACGATCATGTCGACCTTCTGCTGGTCGGCGACAGCGTTGCCATGGTGCTGCATGGCCACAAGACCACGCTCGGCGCCTCGCTGGAGATGATGATCACCCATGGCCAAGCCGTGATGCGCGGTTCGGCAAAGGCCTGCGTGGTGGTCGACATGCCGGCCGGCAGCTACGAGACTTCGGCCGCGCAAGCCCTTGCCTCGGCCCGCCGCATCTCTGAGGAAACCGGCTGCCAGGCGGTGAAGCTGGAAGGCGGCGTCGAAGTCGCCCTCCAGATCGCGGCAATCGTCGCGGCCGGCATTCCAGTGATGGGCCATATCGGCTTGCAGCCGCAATCGGTGGAAAAGGACGGTGGCTACAAGATCAAGGGCCGCACGCCGGAGAATGTGGCCGCGCTCATGCGCGACGCCGACGCGGTCGAGAAAGCCGGCGCGTTTTCGCTGGTCATCGAGGGCACGGTCGAGACCGTTGCCGCCGACCTCACCCGGCGGATTGCCATTCCCACCATCGGCATCGGCGCCAGCCGCGATTGCGACGGCCAGATCCTGGTCATCGACGACATGGTCGGCCTGACGGTCGACCGGGTGCCGAAATTCGTCAAGGAATACGCCGATTTGCGCAGCGTGGTCGCCAATGCCGCCGCGCGCTACGCGGCGGAGGTGCGCAGCCGCACCTTCCCCGGGCCGGGCCACGTCTTTTCAGCCGCGAGCGACAAGGACAAGGCATGAACCGGCCCCCCATCAGCCAGCCGCTCGTCGTCGACACCGTGCCCGGCCTTCGCGCGCAGATCCGCGAATGGCGGCGCGAAGGCCTGAGCGTCGCCATGGTGCCGACCATGGGCGCTTTGCATGACGGCCATATCTCGCTGGTCAGGGCCGCGCTCGCAACCGCCGATCGCTGCGTCGTCTCGATCTTCGTCAACCCGGCCCAGTTCGCCCCCACTGAAGATCTCGACAAGTATCCGCGGCAGCTGGCCCGCGACCTCGACCGGCTGACCGAGGCCGGCGCACAGCTTGCCTTCACGCCTACGGTTTCCGAAATGTATCCGGCAGGCTTTGCGACGAAGATTTCGGTCGGCGGCCCGTCTTCTGGCCTGGAATCGGATTTCAGGCCGACCTTCTTCGAGGGCGTCGCCACGGTGGTGGCCAAGCTCTTTCTGCAAGCCCTGCCCGACTACGCCGTCTTCGGAGAGAAGGACTACCAGCAGCTTTGCGTCGTCCGAAAGCTCTGCCGCGATCTCGACTTGCCGGTGGACATCGTCGGCGCGCCAACCGTGCGCGATGCGCATGGCCTGGCAATGTCGTCGCGCAACGCCTATCTCAACGCCGCCGAGCTCGACGTCGCGCGACAGCTCAATGTCATCTTGCGCCAGACGGCGGCAGCGCTCGCGGCCGGTGCCGATGAAAACGGCGTGACCGGTAAAGCCACTGCCGCGCTTCTCGAGGCAGGCTTCGACAGCGTCGACTATGTCGCCGCGCGCGAGAGCCTGACGCTCACCTCGTGGCGGCGTGACGGCAATGGCCGCCTGCTTGCCGCGGCGTGGCTTGGCAGAACCAGGTTGATCGACAATGTGGAAGTTTCCTCATTTATTCCCTGAAAAATTCCAATTCCGTTCACTTTGATTTGTATCGCAGAGCGGCCCGAGTGCTCTTAGACAACGGCTCATCAGGTACGTTCTGGCCAGCCCGTAAGCGCTCACGATACACCGAACGCCGCTGTGAGACGTTTCACAGACGTAACCAAGCCGGCTATGTTGTGTGCGACCCCAGGCAGAGACAGTGTGTGACCTGCCACTACGCTGCAATCCTTACGAGGCTCTACGTGTCTGTCCAAGCCAACGTATTCGGTCGCGCCCTGCCGCAGATCGTCGAAGCGATTTACGATTCGATTGCCGATGTCGGCCGTTGGCCATCGACGCTCGAATCAATCTGCAAATTGGCGCTCGGCCGGCTTGCCATGCTGGCGGTCGTCGATACGGCGAGAAACTCGGCCCGGTTTTCGACTTCCTGCGGCGATCCGGTCCTGCTTGAGCCGCTGCAGCGCGACTACGCCTGCGAGGTGCCCTTCTTCAAGGCGGTGCCGAAGATGGAAATCGACATGCCGTTCACCGTCGATAGCGTCTACGCCCTGCAAGGCCCCGACGCCCGCCAGAACTGGCTCGAAAGCCGCATCGTGCGCGAGTGGGTGGAACCCAACCGTCTCGACGATTTCTTCTGGGTAGCGCTGATGAAGCAGCCGGCGCGCACCGGCACGCTGATGGTGGTTACCGACAAGGACAGGCCCCAGATTTCAGCCAGGGATATCGACCTGATGTCCAGGCTCGCCCCCCATGTCCGGCGTGCGGTGACCATCGGCGACCTGTTCGAGGCCGAGCGGCGCAAGGCCGACATCTTTCGCTCGATCCTTGAGAGCCTCGACCATCCAGTGCTGATCGTCGCCGACGATATGCAGATCATTTTCGCCAATCCGGCAGCCGAAGCCCTGCTCACCGAAACCGCCTCAGTGTCCTCGGTGCGCGGCCAGCTGTCCTTCGCTTATGCCAACGCCAACACCGCCATCGGTCGCGCCGTCCAGCTCGGCACGCGCGACGAATTCGCGCTCGGACCGTCCGGCATCAACATTCCGCTGGTGAAGGCCATGTCTCCGGCGGTGGCGCATGTCATGCCTCTGGCGCGACGCGACATTTCGGCCCGCATATCGCCGCGCGCCGCCGCGGCCATTTTCATTGCCGCCGCCGGCGCCGCATCAGTGCCGGCGCTGGAAGCGATCGCTGCGCTGTTCGGACTGACCGCAGCGGAAAAGCGTGTCGCCGGCCATGTCGCCGCCGGGCTGACACGGCGTGAAATCGCGGCTGCCAGCGGCGTCTCGGACGGCACCGTCAAATCACAGCTGGCAACCATCTTCGACAAGACCGCCACCGGCGACCAGCGAGAGCTGGAACTCCTAATGCGCGAATTGACGCCGCCGCTGCGCTCGGCCTGAGCAATAATCGGAGCCAATCGTCAAATTTTTCAACTATTTGCCGGTACGCAGGCGTAATCCACAATACCAAGCCGGCATCGTTGCAATTCGGCCAAAATCATGGTGCGGTTCTGCTCCGGTCCGGAGACGGTGCATCGTGCATGACCGGACGTGGAAACCATTTCCTGGGCGGTCCCCGAACTTGATACCGACACGAATTGAACGGCTGCTGCCTTACCTCTTCCTGCTGGCCCTGCTTTGCATCGCGCTCGCTTTCCGTCCGCTACTGCCGGTCGATGAGACGCGCTATCTCAGCGTCGCCTGGGAGATGTATCTCGGTGGACATGTCTTCGTACCGACGATGAACTTTGCGCCCTATCTGCAGAAGCCGCCGCTGTTGTTCTGGCTCATCGATCTCTCTTGGAACATCTTCGGTGTGAGCCGCGCGGCGGCGATGCTCGTCATCTTCGCCGCCTCGTCGCTGGTCATCTGGCTGACGACGCTTCTGGCCAAAACCCTGTTTCCCGAGCGCCCGGACATCGCCAGTCGCATCCCCTGGCTGGTGGCCGGCAGCACCGTCTTTGTCATCTATTCGACCCTGATCCTGTTCGACATGCTTTTGACGGCCTGTGTGGTCGCCGCACTGCTGGCGCTGCTGGGCTTCGCCAGGACCGGCAACCGCTGGCAGGCGGTGCTGGCGGGTCTCTTCATCGGGCTCGGCGTGCTGGCCAAAGGCCCGGTGGTGCTCATTCACATCGGCGCGCCCGTCCTGCTCTATCCCCTCTGGCGTGACCGGCGAGCCGGCCTTGCCCCTTTGCAGTTCTTTGCCGGAGCCGGCCTGGCAATTCTCGCCGCCCTTGTCCCGGTCGCCATATGGCTGGCGCCCGCGACCATCCTGACCAAGGGCAGTTTCGTCTACGATCTCGTGTGGAACCAGTCGGCAGGTCGGGTTACCGGAAGCCTGCACAATTCGCATGGCCGGCCGTTTTACTTTTACCTGATGCTGTTGCCGCTCATGTTCGTGCCCTGGGCCTTTATCCCCCCGGTGTGGCGGCTGAGGCCGGTTGCCCGGATACGCAGCCTGATCGATACCAAATCCCCGGATCTGCGTGCCCTGCGCCTGCTGTCGTTCTCGTTCATTGCGGTGCTGCTGGTCTTCAGCGCCATATCCGGCAAGCAGCCGCACTATGTCGTGCCGGCACTACCGTTCGCGACCATTCTGCTGGGCTACTTCATGGCCGAGATTTCAGTCGCCAGACTGAGGGCGACGGCCTTTGTCATGCTTGCCCTTTTCGGCATCGGCCACGCCGCCGCCTCGGCGACCGTGTTCAAACGCTACGATCTCGCGCCGCTGGCGAGCTTCATCGACGAACGAAAGGACGCGGACTGGGCCGTCGCTTACGACTATCAGGGCGAGGTCGGTTTCCTTGGGCGAATAGAGAAGCCATTCGAGAACGCCGACAAGCCTGAGGAATGGCTCAAGTCTCATCCCGGCGGCTACGTCATCGAGAAGCAATCGAAAGATCCGGGCACATCCGAACAGATCGCCTTCCGGCAGCCGGTGGAACGCGGCTATCTGGTCGTCCTGAAAGGACAGCACTGAACGTTTCGTCGGACGCCTATCCCAGCGGTTTCTCGAAGATCAGCGCCGGCAACCCCGAACCGCCGCCGCAATCGGCGGTGCTGCCGGCCGGCAAAAATCCCTTCGAACGGTAGAAGGCGATGGCCGGCACGTTGGCCTCTTCCACCTCGACGCGCAAAGTGTTTGCCTCGGGAAAGCTGGCTTCGACCTCGTCCAGCAAGGCCTGGCCGATGCCTTGCCGCTGGCAGGCCGGCAGTACATAGAGCTGGTTCAGCAGCACGATCTTCGCATCCGCCGTTGCGGCGGCAAAAGCCATGCCGCCGATACGCTTGCCGTCATCGGCGACCAGGAATTCCGAGTTCGGCCTTGTCAGCCGCGCCTTGAGCGAGGCGATCGAATGCCAGTCGTCGGTAATTTCGATCACCCGCTGGGCGCCATAGATCGCGTCGTAGGTTGCGTGCCAGGTTTCGACCAGCAGCGCGCGGACGGCGGCAAGGTCACGTTCGCTGGCGGTGCGGACGAACATTGTTCTATTCGATACCGAGCTTGGCCTTGACCAGATCGTTGACCGCCTGCGGGTTGGCCTTGCCGCCGGTGGCTTTCATCACCTGGCCGACGAACCAGCCGGCCATGGTCGGCTTGGCGCGAGCCTGCTCGACCTTGTCGGGGTTGGCGGCGATCACCTCGTCCACCGCTTTCTCGATGGCGCCGGTGTCGGTAACCTGCTTCATGCCGCGGCTTTCGACCAGCTGGCGCGGATCGCCGCCCTCGTTCCAGACGATCTCGAACAGATCCTTGGCGATCTTGCCGGAGATGGTGCCTTCCTTGATCAGGTCGATCACGGCACCGAGCTGCTCCGGTGTTACAGGAGCATTTTCAATGTCCTTGCCGGCCTTGTTAAGCTGGCCGAGCAGGTCATTGATGACCCAGTTGGCGGCAAGCTTGCCGTCGCGGCCCGAGGCCACCTGCTCGAAATAGTCGGCGATCGGCTTTTCCGACACCAGGATCGAGGCGTCGTAGGTCGACAGGCCAAGTGAAGAGATCAGGCGCGCCTTCTTGTCGTCGGGCAGTTCCGGCAACTCCTTGGCCAGCGCGTCGACATAGGCCTGATCGAATTCCAGCGGCAAAAGGTCGGGATCGGGGAAGTAGCGGTAGTCATGCGCCTCTTCCTTGCTGCGCATCGAGCGCGTCTCGCCTTTGACGGCGTCGAACAGCCTGGTTTCCTGATCGATCTTGCCGCCATCCTCGAGGATGGCGATCTGGCGGCGCGCCTCGAACTCGATGGCCTGGCCGATGAAGCGGATCGAATTGACGTTCTTGATCTCACAGCGCGTACCGAATTCGCCGCCGGGCCTGCGAACGGAGACGTTGACGTCGGCGCGCATCGAACCTTCGTCCATGTTGCCGTCGCAAGTGCCTAGATAGCGCACGATGGTGCGCAGCTTGGTGACATACGCCTTGGCCTCGTCGGCGGAGCGCATGTCGGGCTTGGAGACAATCTCCATCAGCGCCACGCCGGAGCGATTGAGATCGACATAGGACATGGTCGGATGCTGATCGTGCATCGACTTGCCGGCGTCCTGCTCCAGGTGCAGGCGCTCGATGCCGATCTCGATGTCCTCGAACTCGCCCTGCCGGTCGGGACCGACCGAAATGACGATCGTGCCTTCGCCAACGATCGGCTGCTTGAACTGCGATATCTGGTAGCCCTGCGGCAGGTCGGGATAGAAATAGTTTTTCCGGTCGAACACCGACTTGTGGTTGATCTGCGCCTTCAATCCGAGGCCGGTGCGGATCGCCTGCTTGACGCATTCCTCATTGATGACCGGCAGCATGCCGGGCATGGCCGCGTCGACGAGGCTGACATTGGCGTTGGGCGCCGCGCCGAAAGTCGTCGACGCCCCGGAAAACAGCTTTGCTTCCGAGGTCACCTGCGCATGAACCTCGAGGCCGATGATGATCTCCCAATCGCCGGTAGCGCCGGGAATAAAACGTTTGGCATCGGGCGTGCGGGTATCGATAAGGGTCATGGTGGCCTGCGCTTTTGGCTCGCGAAAACTGCGATTTTCGCGAATTTGGGTATCGGTCTTCGCTAGTGCAAACCGCTTCGCGAGACAAGCGCCCAAAGCAGCGCAGAGCAGCGGGCTGGCCTTTTCAGCCCTTTTCGGCCGCTCGGCAACCGATGAATGAACGCCGCCGGCCGGTATTCGGTCGGCGGTCTCTTCGTCAGGTCAGGCCGTTGCGATATAGGCCCTGATCTCGTCGGCCTCGCGCTCGACATCCTCGATGCGGCGCTTGACCACGTCGCCGATCGACACGATACCGTCGAGCAGCCCGTCCTTTTCCACCGGCAGATGGCGGAAACGGCCTTTGGTCATGATCTCCATCACCTCGTTGACCGTGTGGTTCTCGTTGCAGATCTTCACTTTCGGCGTCATCGCCGAGCGTACCGTTATATCAAGTGCGGCAGCGCCTTCCCTGGCAACGACCCGCACGATGTCACGCTCGGAAAGGATGCCGACGATCTTGCGATCGCCATTGGTGATGACCAGTGCACCGATCTTGTGGTCGGCCAGGATTCGAATGGCTTCGCTGAGCTTTACATTCGGCCCGAGCGTGAACACGTCATGGCCTTTTCTCTCGAGAATTGCCTTAACCGTCATGGCGTCCTCCTCCTCCTGCTTGGCTAGCCAGCTCCCGCCCTGACCGGCTTCACATAAGAGTGAACATCGTGCGCCGTGATCGGTTGCTTTTCAAGTGTGCCAGTGGGGTGGGCCAGTGGGGTGCCCCAATAGAGTGCGCTAGTCGAGGGTGCGCTGGTCGTCGGGGATCTCCCATTCAGGCGCCCGCCAGCGCCGGTCGAACCAGCGCAACCCGAAGAAGCCGGCGACGAGGCCGCCAATGTGCGCTTCCCAGGCGATCTGGCCGGGTTCTCCGAGCCCGAGACCGTAAAGGCCGGTGGCGAGGTTGATGACCATCCAGGCGCCGAGAAAATTGACGACGCCGCGCATGCGCAAAACCATTGCGATCGGCAGCATGGGACCGGCAAAGGCCGCCCTGCCGGAGGAGCGGTCGGTACGGAACCCGAAGCGAGCCGCCGCACCCATCATGCCCGATATCGCCCCGGAAGCGCCGACCAGCGGTGCTTCGCCGTATGGATGGACCGCCCAGAACAGCACCACCGCGGCCAGCCCGGTGGCGGCGAAAAACAAGGCGAACCAGAACCAGCCGAGACGGTTGGCCAGCGGCGAACCGAAAGCGGCCAGCGCAACCATGTTGATGGCAATGTGGGCAACGCCGCCATGCATGAAGGCATAGGTGAAAGGACGGGTGAAGAGGAACCAGTCGAAACCGTATTGGCCGGTGTAGAGGACCGGAATGAAGGCGCCATCGGTGAGCAATGTTATCTGCTGCTCTTCGGTCAGCACATATTGCTGCAGCAGGAAGACGGCGACGCAGATGCCGATCACCGCCAGCACCACTGGTGGCAGGTTGAACACCGGCTCGCGGCGCGGCGGCGGCGCCTCCGCGGTCTGTTCGGTCTCCAGGGGGCCGGCCGGTTCGCTCATATGCTCTGATCCAGGGATTTGCGTGTCGCGAGCATCTAGGCCATGCCCGGACAAATCACAAACTACGAATCACAAAGCGCGAATCACAAACCGCGAATCAAAAAGAAGCCGTCCAAGGTTTCCCTTGAACGGCTGGTCGAGCCCCCTGCTCCCCTAAAACTATTGACCGAAGTGCTGTTGGTCGTCGCGAAACGACCGCTTCTGGAGTGGTTTTGGTGTGCCATGGCGAGCCTGTGCGCGCAACGTAAACCACTTGTTAACCTTAACGTCCCCGACCCGTGAACAAGTCTTAACGACGCTGGCACGCATCCTGCTCCGGAACGCATGTAGGTCATCGGAGGGCGCCCTTTCTGTTCACCGATGGGACCATCAGACGGCAGAATGCGCGGAGTTTCATAGCATGAACCAGAACGGATCAATCGCGCTGTTCCATTATTGGAATCGCCTGCGTCATGGTCGTCCTGCCCCAAAGCGTTCGGAAGTCGAACCTGCCGATATCAAGGCGCTTTTGGCCGACACCTTCATCCTGGAAAGGGATACGCGCGGCGAAGCGGTGTTCCGGCTTGCCGGCACCAGGCTTTGCGCCGGCTACGGCCGCGAGCTCAAGGGTTTTTCGTTCCCCTCGCTATGGCGCGAGAAGGACCAGCGGCTGGTGTCGCGCCTCATTCACGGCGTTTTCGAGCAGAAATCCGTGGTGCTGATCACTTATGAGGGGTTCAGCCGCAGCGGCCGGTCCAACCACTTCGAGTTGCTTGCGCTGCCGCTCGACGGCGGCGTCGAGAACCCGCGCTGCCTCGGCGTCATCAGCGCCGTGGAAAAGCCGTTCTGGCTGGGCGCCGACCCGATCACCGACGCGCTGATCGACGCCATCCGCGTCATCGATCCCGACAAGGAACCGATGTTCCTGAAAAACCGGCCGGAAATATCCGTTCCGTCGTTGGCTCCCGAACTCGAAGCGCCGGAGACCATCTCGGCGCTCGGTCGGTCGCGCCGTATCCGCCACCTCGTCGTGTTCGACGGCGGGCGCGAGCAATAGTCTCCAAGCCGGCGCTAATCTTAACTATCGGCGACCCACTTTTCTCCTTTGTTAACCTGCTTGGCTGTAGTTTTGGCTGAGATTCCACGCACGACGCGGGAATGCCAACGGGGTGTAGGCAGTCATGAGGTCAGCGGCGGTCGAATACGCACCGTCCCGCGCCGAAAGGCGTAACTTTCAGCGCGTCCGGGTCAAGATCTACGGGCGCTTCATGCTGGAGGACCGCACCGAACACCCTTGCCAGGTCGTCGATATGTCACCGGGCAATGTCGCGTTGCGCACCGAGCGCGTCGGCATGCCGGGCGAAAAAATCATTGCCTATATCGATCATATCGGCCGCATCGAGGGCGTGGTGACGCGCACCTCGCAGGACGGCTTCGCCATGACCGTCATTGCCTCGGATCGAAAGAAGGACAAGCTTGCCGCGCAGTTGACCTGGCTCGCCAACAAGCATGAACTCGACCTGCCGGAAGACCGTCGCCACGAACGCGTGGCGCCGCGCAACCCGACAAGCGTCCTGCAGCTCACCGACGGGCGCCAGTATCAGTGCCGCATCATCGACCTGTCGCTGTCGGGCGCGGCGGTCGAGATCGACGTCAAGCCGGCGCTCGGCATCCAGGTGATGCTGGGCACCATGCGTGGCCAGGTGGTGCGTCATTTCGAGGATGGCGTTGCCATCGAATTCGCCGTCATCCAACGCCCGGAAACGCTCGATTCCGAGTTCAACGCCCCGCGCGCCTGAACGATCGGCAACAGGCAGCAAAAACGAACCGGCCCTGCGCGGCCGGTTTTTTGTTGCCGGCGTTCCGCCTGCCTCTCCAGCTTGTAGCGGCACGCAGCAAATCCACGGCTCCACCCGGAAATCCGCGCCCCGACAGCGCGGTTTTACGCCGAGACCTGAACGATTTTATATTAAAATAGATCAAATTTTATGCTTATTCTATTGGGGTTTTACTCAATGTCTACTTCGGGTTTTTGCGTCAAATAAATCCAGCGCTGTCATTGTCTCCTCAAACGGGGAGACTGACCAATGGCGAAGATTTGGGGCAAGCTGTTGCTCTTGGCAATGGCGATGCAGCTTTCCGCTTGGGGAACGGCGCAAGCAGCAGGACCGGCCTACATGCACACTGGCGGCCGCACGACACAGCCGGTCGGTCACTACGAATTCTGCCAGAAGCTGCCGCAGGAATGCGCTCAGCGCACGCCGAAGCAGGCGCCCGTCGAACTGACGCGCAAGCTGTGGGCGGCGATCGTCGACGTCAACAATTCTGTCAACACCCGGATCGTGCCGCGCACCGACATGGAAATGTGGGGCAAGGAAGAGGTCTGGTCCTATCCCGACAGCGGCTTCGGCGACTGCGAGGACTATGCGCTGGAGAAGCGCCGCGAATTGATGGCGCTTGGCGTTCCCGCCGGCAATCTCTTGATGACCGTAGCGCGCCAACAAAATGGCGACGGCCATGCGGTGCTGACCGTGCGCACCAGCCTCGGCGAGTTCATCCTCGACAATCTGGAGTCCAAGGTGCTGTCCTGGACCGACACCGACTACACCTACCTGAAGCGCCAGTCCGACCAGAATTCCGGCGTGTGGGTGACGATCAACGACGGCCGCGCCGACGCGGTTGCCAGCGTCCGCTAGGACGCCATTACAGAGGTCAAGCACATCGAATAATGCGACGTGCCTAACGAGAAAGCCCGGTCGAGTCCCCACCCTCCCCGTCCCCAACGACCGGGTTTTAAGGAGCCGGCCCCGTCCCCGGGCCGGCTCCATTTCAGACCATGATCCCGAACCGAAGGACCGCGGCAGCGAAAAGTGAGAACCGGTTTTTGCTGCGCTGACCCGCCGTTCGGAAAAGATCATCGCCAAACAGGAATAGAGTTCAGGCCTTCTTCAGCCCGGCCTTGAAGCGCTTGCCGTTGGCGACATAGTGCGCGGCCGAGGCGCGCAGCCTGGCGACAGCGGCATCGTCCAGCGTCCTGATCACCCGCCCGGGCGAGCCGACGATCAGGCAATTGTCGGGGAACTCCTTGCCTTCGGTGACTAGCGCGCCGGCGCCGACCAGGCAATTCCTGCCGATCCTGGCGCCGTTGAGCACTATGGCGCCCATGCCGATCAGGCTGTTGTCGCCGATCGTGCAGCCATGCAGCAAGGCGCGGTGGCCGATGGTGCAGCCCTGCCCGATCGTCAGGGGAAAACCGGGATCGGTGTGCATCACCGTGTGTTCCTGGACATTGCTGTCGGCGCCGATGACGATCGCCTCGTTGTCGCCGCGGATGACCACGCCAAACCAGAAGCCGGCATTGCGACCGACGCTGATGTCGCCGATCAACGTCGCGTCCGACGCGATCCAGTTGCTGTCGGGATCATCGAAACGGGGCGCTTTTCCGTCGATTGCATAGGTCGGCATTTGCAGTCTCCGATTCGTCGCAGGCCGGGACAAACCCTAGAACAATCCTACGAAAACCGCGTAGCGGTTTCCCCCAGCAATTGCCTCAAGGCAAATACCGCGCCAGCGATTCCACCAAAAGCTGAAGCGCACCAGGAGAGCCAATGCCCCAGGAGGCAATGGCGATCAGCACGATGCCCAGCGTCAGCGCCCAGGCGATCACCGTGCAGCCGCAGGACATCAGCATCAGCGTCGAAATGCGGCCCTCGCGCCGCGCATCGAGCGCATCGTTGGCGAGCATGAACGGCCCGGCGCAAGCGGTCGCGGCCAGCGAGCGCAGGATGTACGCCGGCGACACATAAGGCTCGGCAAAGGCAAGCCGGCGGCCCGCCGCCAGTTCCATCACGGACCCGGTAAGCCCGCAGGCGGTGAGGCCGACGGCGAAAGCGAAGAGAACGGGCAGCAGCAGGCTCATCTTTACCTTCCGTTTACCATGAAATCGCACAGTCGCGTCCAGCGCAGCAAGAGCCATGCCGCGGCATGTGTGCCGCCCAGGGACAGAGGGCGGCGACTATGGGGATTGCGATGAAGCAGGCAGCGACCGCAGAAGAGTTCAACGTCGTCGATTCCGTGCTGATGAAGCGGGTGTTCTATGCTTTTGCCGCATTGGCGCTGCTGTCGCTGGCGATCAGCCTTGGCGGAAAATGGTTCGGCCGCTCGATCGCCATGGCCGGCTACACCGACGACACCACGGTCCACAGGGTAGTGATCGGCAACAATGTCATTGCCGTGCCGGCCAACGCCATCCGCTTCCTGCAGGCGCGGCGCGACGGCATCGCTTCGCGCCTCGACCTCTATCTGCGCTATCCCCAGATGGACGGCTACAGCGAAGCCGCCCGCGACGATTTCAACCACACGGGGGCCGCCAAAAACATCATCTTCCTGTCGTTTGAACCGCAGATGATGTCGCGCGACATGAGCGGCCGTTTCGCGCCGATCTATAGCGCGCTCATCAGCCAGCCCGGCGCGCCCGGCCCCGGCGGCACGATGATTTACGGTTTTACGGAAAAATCAGGCTATCTCAACGAGGTGCTCGCGGTCGCCGGCCGGGCCGGCAAGGACCCGTTCGTCGCCCGCTGCCTGAGCGGACCGAGCGTCGAGGAATCGCTGGCGCCCTGCGAGCGGGACATCCAGGTCGGCGACAGCCTCAGCCTGACCTACCGCTTTCCCCGGGAGTTGCTGGGCAACTGGCCGGCGCTTGACGCCGCTATCGTCGCCGAGGCCACGCGCGTCCTGAAGACCGGGCGCTAGCCTGCCTCTGTTCGGGCGAAGCGAAGCGGCGCAGAAGTTTACGAACGTTGGCGGGACAGCACCCCCCTCTGTCCTGCCGGACATCTCCCCCGCAAGGGCATAGGCGCTAAGATAGCTTTGGCATGGACTGAAACTTGCGCTTTCGTGGTGGTTCGCGCCAGCGATATCGCAAGGCATGGAGATTTTGGCGCAGGGCCGCCAAGGAAGGTTGAGTAAAGATGGTCGCGAT